>NZ_JBEAID010000024.1:0-137624 GCF_040064585.1 Klebsiella sp. CN_Kp113
GAGAACTGGCCGGTTCTTTCTGACGGAGTAATCATACAAGCCCGGACAGGCGCGTTCAGCGCCGCCTCCGGGGAAAAAACTTACGCGCGTTTTTTCAGCTGCGTCACCACCAGCTGATGGCGAGCATTAAAGAACTTCAGGTAGGTCAGATACCCGGCGATAATCGTTGACAGGCTGGCGGTCGACAGCAGCATAAACGTCACCATAATCTGGTACTTAATCGCTTTTACTGGATCAATCCCGGCGAAAATCAGCCCCGACATCATCCCCGGCAGGCTCACCAGCCCCACCGTTTTCGCCGAATCTACCGTCGGGATCAGCGCGGCGCGAATGCTATCGCGGATAAGCCTTGCGGAAGCCATCTTCGGCGTCGCGCCCAGGCTCAGCTTCTCCTGGATCTGCTGCTGCTCGCTGCTGAAACGCTGCCCCATGTTGTTGTAGCACAGCCCGACCGCCACCATCGCGTTACCGGCCACCATCCCGGCAATCGGAATCACCTGCATCGGCACAAACGCAATCGATCCGGAAAAAACCAGCACCGCCAGGGTTAATCCGGCGCCGGTGGTTATCGCGATAAACGAAGAAACAAAGGCTTTATCGATATATTTGCTGCGCTTTTTCGCATTCCACGCCGCGTTAAAGCAGATAAACAGCACCATCAGCAGCGTCAGCACGGCGTGATTAACGTTAAAGATATATTTCAGCACATAGCCGACGATAATCAGTTGCACAATCGCCCGGCAGATACTCCAGATAATATCTTTTTCCAGCGCCAGCTTTTCCCGGTAGCTGACCACGATCGCCACCAGCACCAGAACCATGGAGAGCGCCAGCGATTCGTTAGTAATATTATGCCCGTTCATTTTTTTTCTCCTCCTGCGCTTTTCCGCCGGCAGGCTTTAGGGTAATCACTTCATCCGCATGGGCAATTTCATTGCTATCGTGAGTGACCCACAGAACGGCGATATTTTTTTCGGTTGTGTAGCGATGGATAATCTCATTCACGTTTTTTTTATTGCTCTCGTCCAGCGCGCTGGTAATTTCATCGAGCAGCAGCACCTGCGGTAAAAACTGCAGATTGCGAATCAACGAAACGCGCTGCTTTTCCCCGCCCGAAAGTTCATTGATTGACTTTTCCAGCGTATTCTCCGCCAGCCCGAAGCGCAGCAGATCGGCGACCAGCGCGTTGGGATCCGGCTGTTGATGACGGATCTGCCACGGGAAGACCAGGTTGTCATACACTGAATCGCCGAACAGCGCCGGGGTTTGCGCGCAGTAGGAAACCTGCTGACGATAGGTTTCCGGCGTTAAGTCATTAATGTTTTTACCGGCGAAGAAAATGCTTCCCGCGGTGGGGCTCAGCAGCGAAGCGATTATTTTTAATAACGTGCTTTTTCCGCAGCCGGAAGGGCCGGTAATCAGCTTAAATTCCCCTGCCCTGAGCTGAAAACTCATCTCATTAAGGATGGTCACTCCATCGGCCTGAAAACCCACATTGTCCAGGCGCAAAATAGCGTTACTTTCGGTCATTATTATTCCCAGTTTTTCGACAACGCCTCTAGTTTACTCCACTTTTCTTTCACCCGGATGCGCGGAAAGATATACTCTGGTTAAACGCGCGCCACTCTCCCGGCGCATCAACAGGCAACAAGACAGGAGGTTTTTGATGCTGATTTTTATCCCCATTCTTATTTTCGTCGCGCTGGTTATCGTCGGAGCGGCGGTAAAAATCGTTCCTCAGGGCTACCAGTGGACGGTAGAGCGCTTTGGCCGCTATACGCAAACGCTGCAGCCGGGGATGAGCCTGGTGGTGCCCTTTATGGATCGTATCGGGCGCAAAATTAATATGATGGAGCAGGTGCTCGATATCCCTTCGCAGGAGGTGATTTCGCGCGATAACGCCAACGTCACCATTGATGCGGTGTGCTTTATTCAGGTTATCGACGCGCCGAAAGCCGCCTATGAAGTCAGCAACCTCGAGCTGGCGATTATCAACCTGACCATGACCAACATTCGTACCGTGCTGGGCTCCATGGAGCTGGACGAAATGCTCTCCCAGCGCGACAGCATCAACACCCGCCTGCTGCATATTGTCGATGAAGCGACCAACCCGTGGGGCATCAAAATCACCCGCGTTGAGATCCGCGACGTACGCCCGCCGGCGGAGCTTATCGCCTCAATGAACGCCCAGATGAAAGCCGAGCGCACCAAGCGCGCCTATATTCTTGAGGCCGAAGGGATACGTCAGGCGGAAATTTTAAAAGCCGAGGGCGAGAAGCAGTCGCAGATCCTCAAAGCCGAAGGCGAGCGTCAGTCGGCGTTTTTACAGGCAGAGGCGCGCGAACGTTCCGCGGAAGCGGAAGCGCGCGCTACGCAGATGGTCTCATCCGCTATCGCTTCCGGCGACATTCAGGCCATCAACTACTTTGTCGCGCAGAAATATACCGATGCGCTGCAGCAAATTGGCGCGGCCAATAACAGCAAAGTGGTGCTGATGCCGCTTGATGCCAGCAGCCTGATGGGCTCCATCGCCGGGATCGGCGAGCTGCTTAAAGAAGGCGCTGGCGCGCAGAAAAAATCATGATCGCGCTGATTCTCGCCCACCCGCATATTTTCTGGCTCAGCCTCGGCGGGCTGCTGCTGGCGGCGGAAATGCTCGGCGGCAACGGTTATCTGCTGTGGAGCGGCATTGCCGGCGTCGTAACCGGGCTGCTGGTCTGGATGCTGCCGTTGAGCTGGGAGTGGCAGGGTACGCTGTTTGCCGTCCTGACTCTGCTGGCGGCCTGGCTGTGGTCGCGCTGGCTGCGTAACCGCGTTAAGCGCCAGAAGCCGGCGGACGCTCAGCTTAATCAGCGCGGGCAGCAGCTGCTTGGCCGCCGCTTTACGCTGGAAACGGCGCTGGTTAACGGCCGCGGACACGTCCGCGTGGGCGACAGTTCATGGCCGGTTATTGCCGATGACGACCTCGCGGCGGGCAGCAAGGTTGAAGTGGTCGCCGTCGAGGGGATTACGCTGCGGATCAGGGAGCTCCCTAACGGCCGCTAGGCCTGCACCTTGCGGTGACAGCAGCCTGAGAGATTATCGATGATCGGGCAGTCCGCGCTGTCATCGCCGGGGCAGGAGTCCGCCAGCGCCAGCAGCTGCGTACGCATGCCCTGCAGCTCGCTGATATGCCGCTCAATTTCCGCGACTTTCTCCAGCGTCCGGCGTTTCACGTCGGCGCTGTGCCGCGAGGGATCGTTGAACAGGAATATCAGCTCGCGACACTCTTCCAGATTAAACCCCACCTGGCGCGCCTGGCGCAGCAGGGTCAGTTCATCCAGATGCTGCTGGTTGTAGCTGCGGTAGCCGTTTTCGCTACGCAGCGGCGGCGTCACCAGCCCCTTCTCCTCGTAAAAACGGATCGCTTTGCTGGTTAAGCCGGTCTTTTTCGCCACATCGCTAATATTCATCTTTCCCCCTTGACCTTCCCCTTGCTGGAAGGTTTAACCTTGTTAATACTCGATGAAAGAGTGTGTTCGGTCAATCATTAACCGGAAATTTATTCAGGAGTTATGTATGTCTACCACTATCGACCTCGCGCTTGATGGCCTCTCCTGCGGCCACTGCGTTAAACGGGTGAAAGAGAGTCTGGAGCAGCGTCCCGACGTTGAGCAGGCGGAAGTCACCGTTACCGAAGCCCACGTCACGGGCAGCGCCAGCGCGGAAGCGCTGATTGAGACCATTAAACAGGCCGGATACGGCGCGGAGCTCAGCCACCCAAAGGCTAAACCGCTGGCAGAATCATCAATCCCGCCGGAAGCGCTGACAGCGGCCACCTCTGAGCTTCCGGCAGCCCGTGACGAAGATGACAGCCAGCAGCTGTTAATCAACGGCATGAGCTGCGCCAGCTGCGTATCCCGGGTACAACACGCGCTCGCCGCGGTGCCGGGCGTCTCGCAGGCGCGGGTCAACCTGGCGGAACGCACTGCGCTGGTGATGGGCAGCGCGTCCGCCGCAGAATTAGTCCAGGCCGTAGAGAAAGCGGGCTACGGCGCGGAAGCTATCGAAGACGACCTCGAACGCCGCGAGCGCCAGCAGGAAACCGCCGTCGCCACAATGAAGCGCTTCCGCTGGCAGGCTATCGTCGCCCTGCTGGTAGGTATCCCGGTCATGGGCTGGGGAATGATCGGCGACAATATGATGGTCAGCGATGATAACCGCGCCCTGTGGCTGGCTATCGGTGTTGTCACCCTGGCGGTGATGGTCTTTGCCGGCGGCCATTTCTACCGCAGCGCGTGGAAAAGCCTGAAAAACGGCACCGCGACCATGGATACGCTGGTGGCGCTGGGTACCGGCGTCGCCTGGCTCTATTCAATGAGCGTCAACCTGTGGCCGCAGTGGTTTCCGATGGAAGCCCGCCACCTTTATTATGAAGCCAGCGCGATGATTATCGGTCTGATTAACCTGGGCCATATGCTGGAAGCCCGCGCGCGCCAGCGCTCTTCGAAAGCGCTGGAAAAACTGCTCGATTTAACCCCGCCGTCAGCGAGGGTGGTCACCGACGAAGGCGAAAAAGATCTGCCGCTGGCTGAGGTTCAGGCGGGAATGATCCTGCGTCTGACCACCGGCGATCGCGTACCGGTCGACGGCGTCATTAGCCAGGGCGAAGCCTGGTTCGATGAAGCGATGCTCACCGGCGAGCCGGTGCCGCAGCAAAAAGGCGACGGTGACGCCGTTCATGCCGGGACCGTAGTGCAGGACGGCAGCGTACTGTTTACCGCCAGCGCCGTCGGCAGTCAAACCACCCTGGCGCGCATTATCCGCATGGTGCGCCAGGCGCAGAGCAGTAAACCTGAAATCGGCCAGCTGGCGGACAAAATCTCCGCCGTGTTCGTCCCGGCGGTTGTGGCGATAGCCCTGTTCAGCGCCGCGATCTGGTACTTTTTTGGCCCGGCGCCGCAAATTGTCTATACCCTGGTGATCGCCACCACGGTGCTGATTATCGCCTGTCCGTGCGCCCTGGGGCTGGCAACGCCGATGTCGATTATCTCCGGCGTGGGCCGCGCGGCGGAGTACGGCGTACTGGTGCGCGACGCCGATGCGCTGCAGCGCGCCAGCACTCTCGATACGCTGGTCTTTGATAAAACCGGTACCCTGACCGAGGGTAAACCGCAGGTGGTGGCGATAAAAACCTTTACCGCCATGGATGAGTCCACCGCTCTGCGTCTGGCGGCGTCTCTGGAGCAAGGTTCCAGCCACCCGCTGGCGCGCGCCATTCTCGACAAAGCCGCGGACCAACGCCTGCCTGCGGTAGAAAACTTCCGCACGCTGCGCGGGCTGGGGGTCAGCGGCGAAGCCGAAGGCCGCCGTCTGCTGCTCGGCAACCAGGCGCTGCTTAATGAGCACAAGATTGCAACGGCTGAAATAGAAGACGACATGACCAACCAGGCGTCACAGGGTGCCACGCCGGTGCTGCTGGCGGTAGATGGTCAGGCGGCGGCGCTGTTCGCCATCCGCGATCCGCTGCGCGAAGATAGCGTGGCGGCATTAGCCAGGCTGCACCGCCAGGGCTATCGTCTGGTGATGCTGACCGGAGATAACCCCACCACCGCCAAAGCTATCGCCAAAGAGGCGGGCATTGATGAGGTGATTGCCGGGGTGCTGCCGGACGGGAAAGCCGATGCGATTAAGCGCCTGCAAAGCGAAGGGCATCAGGTGGCGATGATCGGCGACGGTATCAACGATGCGCCCGCGCTGGCGCAGGCCGATGTGGGGATCGCCATGGGCGGCGGCAGCGATGTCGCCATTGAGACGGCGGCGATTACCCTGATGCGCCATAGCCTGAACGGCGTTGCCGATGCGCTGGACATCGCCAAAGCTACGCTGCGTAATATGAAGCAGAACCTGCTGGGGGCATTTGTTTATAACTCGCTGGGCATTCCGATTGCCGCCGGGATCCTGTGGCCGCTGACCGGCACGCTGCTCAACCCGGTGGTGGCGGGCGCGGCCATGGCGCTCTCTTCGATTACCGTTGTGAGCAACGCCAACCGCCTGCTGCGCTATAAGCCCAAAGCATAAGGCAGCCTCTGGCGAGGGCGAAAACAGGCTTCCCCTCGCCCCCTTCGGGAGAGGGGAAGCCTCAGCCGATTTATCTATTCGAACTCGCGGCCAGGATGCGGAACCGGATAATCAAAATCAACCTTGATCGGCGCCGCATAGCGGCTATTCCACAGCTGGCTGTAAAGCGCGTCCACGCGCGCGGCCATCGACGCATTATTCAGCACCAGCTCAAGGTTGCGTGAGTTATCGAAATAGCCTCCGCTCCAGTTGCTGGTTCCGACCCACGCCGTCGTACCGTCGATGGTCATCAGCTTACTGTGTACCACCCTGGCAAAGGGGATAAACCCTCGGCTGGCGGGAGGTATGGTCACCACTTTTAGCTGAACGTTTGGCACCAGAGAGAGACTCTTCAGCCAGAATACCTCCGGCTTTTTCAGGTTCCAGTTCGCCACCATCAGCTCCACCTGTACGCCGCGGGCCGCCGCGCTGCGCAGGGCGTTATCAATGGGCGCATAAAAGGGCCGGCTCCCCTTTTCTCCCCACGCCAGCGGCGCATAGTCCATCACCTGCACCCGGATCCGCGATTTGGCGCTCGCCAGCAGCCGCGGCAGCGCCACCTGCGAATCAATCACCCCGCCCGGGTTATAATCGCGCGGGCTGGCAACCAGATAATTGCCCTGCGGGGCCGACGCTACCGCCTGCCTCGCCGGCTTCGGTACCGGCTTACTCTCCGCCAGCAGAGCTTGCGCCTGCCAGTCCTGATCGAAAATAGCCTGAATCTGCTGCACCGTTTGCGGATCGCTGATGCGCAGACCGGTCTCCTGGATCTGTTCCAGCGCGCGCCAGTCAAAATTCTGGCTACCGACAAAAGCCTCTTTGCCATCCACCAGCAGATACTTGGCGTGAACAATACCGCCGGTCAGCCGATGGAACGGAATCACCCGCAGCTCCAGGTTGGGGATAGCTTTCAGGGCCGTCAGCGTTTCCGGCGTTGAAAGGCCCACGCCCTTCTCCTCCATCAGAAAACGAATTTTTACTCCACGCTCCCCGGCGGCCCGCAGACGTGCCAGAACCCCATCCAGCAGAGAGCCTTTTTCATTCGCCACGTAAAACTGCGCCAGATCGATATGGCTGCGCGCCGCATCGAACATCTGCTGCCAGACTTCGGCGGCATGACGTAAATCGTTATCCTGTAAGGTGGTTTCCTGCGGCGCGTTATACACCAGCTCGTAGCCGGGTATAGAGAACGCCGCCCATACCGGCTGGCTTAACAGCATCCAGCTCCCCGCCAGTGCGCTCATCAGGCGGCCTGCCGGCCACCCGCATTGACCATGTTCAGGCATAGCGCTGCGCCTCGTGGCCTTCCCAGCGTTTGCCGCCCTGCTCCGGACGGCTGACCGGGCTGCCGGCGCGGATCAGCAGCACCTTCAGCAGTTCGTTGATTCGCTCCATGCGGCTTTGCAAATAGTTATTGCCCACCAGGCACAGCAGCGCAATAGCAATGCCCAGGCCGGTGGCATACAGGGCGGTCCCCATACCCGCAGAAACCATGCTGGCATCGGAGACGCCTGAGGCGGAAAGGGCCTTAAAGGTATCCATAATACCGAGGATCGTCCCCAGCAGGCCCAGCAGCGGCGCGGCGGTGACAACGGTTTCAAGCATCCACAGCCCACGCGACATCTGCGGTTTGCTGAGCAGATACTGAGCGTCGATCAGATCGCTCATCGCCTCACGGTCTTCCGCCGTCTGCTTTTTCTCCAGCACCGGCAGAATGAGGGTCAGCGGGAGGCTACTGCGGCCGGTCAGCGATTCCGGCAGATCCGACGCGCGACGAACGTCCGGCGTCAGCGCCTTTTCAAAGCGCAAAGCCTGACGCTGGGCCCACGAAAAATAGAGGCCGCGTTCAACCAGTATCACCACGGCGATCGCCAGCGCGGCGTACATAACGTAGAAAATAATATCGTGAATCAGATTGGCATCCATCAGAGTGCCCTCCGGTTAATTAAAAGGTTGCTTCCAGCGAGACGCTAAAGGTGCGCTCTTCGCCAACGTTGTAGTACGGGGTACTGGCCTTCACGCCGTCGTAAGCCGCCGCGTTAAAAGTCGTCGAGCGGACGGAGGTCAGGTACTGTTTATCGAACAGGTTATCGATGCCAAAGCGCAGGGTGGCGCTTTTGACAATCTTTTTATCCACCGGCAGATGCACGCCCGCGGCGACATCAAAGACCGTGCGCCCGCCGATTTTTTCGTCGTTGGTCAAATCGCCGTAGAACGAACTGACGTATTTGCCGCCGAAGCTGCCGTAGTAGAGACCATCGTCATAGCCCAGCGACGCGTTAAGCATGTTTTTCGGTACGTTTGGCACCGTTTTGCCCGCCGTTGGCAGCGGATGTCCGCCGTTGCTCACAATGTCGTCTTTTTGTTCGGAATGGGTGTAGGTATAAGAGGTGTAGTAGTTGAAGTTGTACGGCAGCTTACCGCTCCACTCCAGCTCCAGACCTTTACTCTCCACGCTGCCGATGTTCATCATTTCGTAGTCACCATCCGCATTGGTGGTCGAAATCTGCCGGTCGGTATAGCGCATATAGAAGAGCGTCGCGCTCAGCAGCATATCTTCGCGCTGAAAACGCCAGCCCAGCTCGTGGTTCCAGCTCAGCTCAGGTTTGGTGCTGATCGAATCGCCGACGTTGTAGAGTACGTAGTTGGGTGGCGTACGCATGTTGCGCGTCAGGTTATAGAACAGCTGATTTTCGCTATCCGGCTTATAGCTGATGCTAAAGTTCGGCAGGAATTCATGGTAGGTCGCCTGGCGTTTTTCCGCAGCGCTATACAGGCTGCCTTTATTATCGCCTTTACGTTCAACATACTGATAAGCCAGCCCGCCCACCAGCGTCCAGTCCGGCGTCACGAACCAGCTGTCCTGAAGCCATACTTTGTGCGCAGGAGTCACCGTGTACTGGTTACGCCCCTGTACCGTATTGCCGTTCGCATCTTTAACCTGATCGGAACCGCCCGGTTTGCCGGAAACGTTCGCCGGGTTGCCATCGTCCTGAATGCTAATAAACGGCTGGGTCTGCGACTGACGCGCGCGCTCGTACCAGTAGCCAATATCCAGGCTGTGTTCGTCGTTAATATCCCACTTCAATTTCGTGGTAACGCCCGGCCGCCAGGTCTGGGTCCACGAAGGCCGGTAATAGGTATTAGAAGTCAGGTTGCTGAGATCGTACTGTCCGGCGGTATCAGACGTATTGGACAGCACCGAGGCCGTTTGTCCGGTAAAGCTGCCGCCGTTACCCCAGTAGTAATAGGGCTGAACGGTCAACGCGAGGTTATCGCGCAGCTGTAAGCGCTGGGCAAAAGAGAGGGTGAAGGTTTCAAACGGATTACGGTTCAGCTTGTAATATTTGCTCAGTTGACCTTTGCTGTTGTAGACCGGGGTGGTCGAGTAGTCCTGACGCGGGTCTTCTTCGAACTGCGCTTTACTCAGGGTGTTATAGTTGCTGTTATCCTGACGGTTATACTTCATGATCAGGTTGCTGCTGTTGCCGTTGCCATCCTCGTACAGCGAGTTCATTTCGAACTTATCGGAATAATTACGCCCCTCCCCGCGCCATTTTTTGGCTTCAGTATGCGAGTACGAGAGCCAGTTGCTAAAACCGTTGTACTCCCCGGTCTCCAGACGAGCGAAAGTTTTGCTGAGGTTATGGCTGCCGAGCGTTTGTTTGACGAAGCCGCCAAACTCCTTTGAGGGACGCTTTGTCACAAGGCCAATATTACCGCCGCTGGAACCAATATGCGGGCCGTCAGCCTCGGAAGAGCCCTGGGTGACAAAGATCTGCTCAAGGTTTTCCGCGTCGCCCAGCAGGTTGGGGTAGACCGCATAGTTGCCCGAGTCGTTAATCGGGATGCCGTCCATCGACAGGCCGATCTGATCCGAGTTCATCCCGCGCATGGTGTAGTCGATACCGCTCAGGCCGCTGGCGTCATTGCTGTTGACGTTCATTCCCGGCGTATATTTCAGCATGTCGATAGCATTGCTGGCGCCGGGGGCTTTTTCCATCGCCTCTTTGGTCAGGGTGGAACGCGCTTTGCCGCTGTCTTCCTGCACCATCAGACCGCCGCCGAGCGATTGCCCCTTAACGTTAATCTCCCCCACGTCGCTGCTTTCCGCCGCCAGTGAGGCCCCCGATAACAGGGCCGACACCACGGCTAACGCAATCCCAGAATAATTAAAGTTTTTCATTTCTTTTCCTGTAAAAACAAATGATTAATTAGGCTTATGGCGCCTGGTAATTAAACGTCGCGGTAAATTTTTTGCTGCTTTGTCCGGCAAAAGCCTCTTCAGGAAAGGGCTTCAGCTGGCTGATGCTTTGCAGGGAACTAAGCGCAGCGCGATTGAGCAGCATGTTCGGCGCCCTGCTGGCAATACCGGAAGCCAGCACTCTGCCGCTGCGGTCAACCTCCAGCCAGACCTCCACGTTGCCCTGCGGACGTTCCAGCGAAGCCTGACGGCCGCTCGGGTAGCGCTTGCGCTGCTCCAGCTCCCGGCGCAGCGCCTGCAGATAGCCGTTTTCCACCGCCTGCGCGTTCGCCTTCGGCGCCGGGGGAGAAGGCGGCGGGGCCGGTTTACTCACCGGACTACGAACGGCGGCGGGCTGCGGAGCCGCGATCGCCTGCGGTTTCGGCGCTTTTTCCTTCACAACCGGTTTGGGCCTGGGTTTGGCTTTCGGTTTAACAACCGGTTTGGCCTGGATAATGGGTTCTGGCGCAGAAACGACGGGTTCAGCGACCGCCTCCGGTTCCGGCTCAGGTTGAATTTGCGGCGGTATTTCCGGCTGCGGTTCCGGGACAGGCTCCGGCTGCGGCGGTTCGGGTTCAGCCAGCGACAGTTCCATGACCGTATCGTCGTAATGCGGTTTGACCTGCAGCACTGCCTGCTGGCTGACAAACAGTAAACATCCGGCGACGACAAGGGCGGGTAGCCAGCTAACAACGTGACGTGAGCGATAAAGCAGATACATATCACTGCTTCCGTGTGGCAATGGAAATGGAGAAGAAACCACCCTGACGCAGGGTATCCATCACGGCGATCAGGCGTTCCACCGCAACCTCTTTATCGCTGTTCACGATAATGGTGGTGGTTTGGTTTTCCTGCTGCTGTTGCTTCAGGGTATTGACCAGCGCATTCAGGGGCAGCGGCTGGCCATCAAGCTGCAGCTGGTCGCCGATGCCGAGGGTGATAATGGCTTTTTTTTGCGGTTTAAGCTGTTGGGCGCTGCCGGCCGACGGCAGCTGCGTTTTCAAGCCCAGAGCCGGGATCACATTCAGGCTAATCAGGACAAAGAAAACCAGTAGAAACATCATCACATCGATCATCGGGATCAGCTCGATATGGGCTTTATTCTTTTTAGGCTCACTCCAGTTACGCATGTCACTCCCCCCAAAAATTGAAGGGGCCAATATAGAAGCGTTTTGTTTATTTTTTGTTACAGATTTTTTATTTTATTATCACAATAGAGGAATATTTGAGAAAAAAACACCATGGTCATTCACGTTATAAATAGTCACTCCATTGTTTTTTAAGTGATAATTAATTTCAAAACGCCATTACAGAAATGACAAAGAAGAGAACATCAAATTTTTTTGTTATTTTCGTGACATTGCAAAACGCCTCTTCCGTCGCGCACGTTGAGTCCCCTTGCGCCCCAGCCCCCCGCGCGCTAGCATGGCTTCCTCACACTACGGAGCACGTATGGGCCTGTTAAACCGAATAAAAATGCTGTGGCAAGCCGCCGTCGGCTCGTCTTATTCCTGGCCCGCGCTGGATATCACGCTTCCCGGCGAGCGCTATCTGCACCTGGTCGGCAGTATTCATATGGGCACCCGCGACATGTCGCCGCCGCCCGCCAGGTTATTAAAAAAGATCCGCCAGGCCGATGCGCTGATTGTGGAAGCGGATATTAGCGGCAGCGAAACGCCGTTCAGCAACCTCCCCTCCTGTCCGCCGCTGGCGGAACGCCTGAGCGCCTCCCAGCTTGCTGAACTGCAAGAGCGGGCAGGAGAAATGGGGCTGTCCATCGCGCTGTTCGACAGCCAGCCGCTGTGGCAGGTGGCGATGGTATTGCAGGCGACACAGGCGCAAAAACTGGGCCTAAGGGCGGATTACGGCATTGATTATCAACTGCTGATGGCGGCGCGCGAGAGCAATATCCGCGTGATGGAGCTGGAGGGAGCCGACAGCCAGATAGCGCTGCTGCGGGATCTGCCCGACGGCGGCCTGGCGCTGCTGGAGGATACCCTCACCCACTGGCGCACGAATGCGCGTCTGCTGCAGGTGATGATCGGCTGGTGGCTGGAGCAGCCGCCGTCAACGGGCGCAACCTCGCTGCCGACAACGTTTAGCCAGTCGCTGTATGATGTGCTGATGCATCAGCGCAATCTCGCCTGGCGCGAAACGCTGCTGGCGCTGCCGCCGGGGCGCTACGTGGTTGCCGTAGGGGCGCTTCATTTGTACGGGGAAGGAAATCTGCCGGACATGCTGACGTAAAAAAATGGCCAATATTGCTATTGGCCCGTCAAAGAGGAATTTCATCATTATTATTATTCCGGGGTTCGCGCCCCGGATCGTCTGATTGTCGCTCAAAGTGACCATCACTGCCAATACTATTGCGCAAGATGATACTATTTTTTAGACAGCCGTCGGGCGTATGCTTATGTCACATTAAATCGGTTGGTAAGAAGGATAACGATGACTCCCGCCGTAAAATTACTCGAAAAAAACAAAATTAGTTTTCACATTCACAGCTACGATCACGATCCGAACGAAACCAATTTTGGCGATGAGGTGGTGCGTAAGCTGGGGCTCAACGCGGACCAGGTCTATAAAACGCTGCTGGTCGCCGTCAACGGCGACATGAAGCATCTGGCCGTCGCGGTGACGCCGGTAGCGGGTCAGCTGGATTTGAAAAAGGTGGCGAGGGCTTTAGGCGCTAAGAAAGTCGATATGGCAGACCCGATGGTCGCACAGCGGGTCACCGGCTATCTGGTGGGCGGGATCAGCCCGCTTGGACAGAAAAAACGCCTGCCGACGGTGATTGACGCGCCGGCCCAGTCGTTTGCCACCATCTATATTTCCGGCGGCAAACGCGGGCTGGATATTGAGCTGGCGGCCAGCGATCTGGCGAAGATCCTTGAGGCAAAATTCGCCGATATCGCGCGTCGCGATTAATTGACGGTTTTTCGTCAGGGAACACTCCCGGAGGCGGCGCTGACGCGCCTTGTCCGAGCTACAAAATCCAAAACCGCTGAGACCTGTAGCCCCGGTAGCTACGCAACCGGGGTTTGGCTCAAACGTTACTGCCAGCTTACCTCGCCTTTCGGTTCATAAGCTGCCGCGTCCAGCGGTGAGTTTTTCTGGATATACTCTTTCAGCACCTCCGCGTCGATGAAGCCGGTATTCACATAGCCGGGCTTGGTATCAATATGCGGGTAGCCATCGCCGCCGGTGGCGTTAAAGCTCAGGGTCGCCATACGGTAGGTCTTCGCCGGATCGACCGGTTCGCCTTTGATAGTCAAATTATTAAGCTTACCGTCTTTGGCCACAAAACCGACGTTGGCAAACTGCGGATAGGCGCCAGAATCGGGCTTCATCTGCGCCACGGCGGTCAGATACTCCGTCACTTCCTTACCGCTCATATCGACATACACCAGCACGTTGCCGAAAGGCTGTACCTTCATCACGTCTTTATAGGTGATATCGCCCGCTTCAATCGAATCACGCACGCCGCCGCCGCTCATCACCGCGAAATCGGCATTGCTGCGCGCCATCTGCGCCGCCAGCAGCAGACGTCCCATATTGGTTTGCACAAAACGCACTTTGCTGCGATCGCCCTCCAGGTGCGCGTTTACGCTACCGATTTTGACCTGCAGCTGCGCTTTGCCCTTATTCTGGAACGGCGTCAGCAGGGAGAGCATCTGCGGATTTTCGGCAATTTGCGGCGTATAGAGCACGCGCTCGCTCTCGCCGTTGTCGTAAGTGACCTTTTTCTTCAGGTTGACCGGGATCAGCTGATAGTGCACCAGCTTCATTTCGCCATTGCGGAATTCGAAGTCGGCGCGGCCCACATATTTGCCCCACTCATGGGCCTGGACGATCCAGATACCGTTCTGCTTATCCGGCGCGCACGGGCTGCCCGGAACGTAATCCACCTGTTTTTTATTCTCAGAGGCCATGCATACCGGGTCCTGCGAGTGGCCGCCGACGATCATCGCCAGCGAACCTGCCGGCAGGCTGCGCGCCATCTCGACGTCGCCCGGCGCATTCGAGCCGTGGGCGCCGTTGTCATAATGGCCCATGTGGGTGGTGGCCAGAATGACGTCCGGTTTTTCATTCTGCTGCAGCTCCTGGATAACGAGTTTGGCCTCTTCCGCCGGTTTGCGGAACTCGATATCCGTAAAGAACTCAGGGTTACCAATTTTGGCCGTATCGTCGGTCGTCAGGCCGATAACCGCAATATTCAGCCCGCCGCGTTTGAACAGCGCCCACGGCTTAAACAGACGCTCGCCGGTGCTTTTCTGGTAAATATTGGCGGAGAGGAACGGGAACTTCGCCCATTTTTCCTGCTGACGCAGTACGCTAAGGGGATTATCAAACTCGTGATTGCCTACCGCCATCGCATCATAGCCAATCAGGTTCATCCCGCGAAAATCGGGTTCCGCGTCCTGTAAGTCGGATTCCGGCACGCCGGTGTTGATATCGCCGCCGGATAACAGCAGCACGCTGCCGCCCTCTGCCGCCACCTCTTTGCGAATGCCGTCCACCAGCGTTTTTTGTGCCGACAGCCCGTATTCGCCATAGTCGCTGCGCCAGAAGTGGCCATGATGATCGTTAGTATGCAGAATGGTAATTTTATAGGTTTTATCCTGCTCATAAGCCTGCGCAGACAGGCTCCCCAGCGATAACGCCGTGAATAGCGCCAGCGCAACGCCTTGCTTCATAAAGTGCATATTTCTCTCCCTGACGAAATGACAAGTGCCGAAAGTATAGCGAGTTAGCCGATTAGACAAATATGTTTTCAGAATTGCGACTTCCTTCAAACCTTAGGGGCAGGTATGTTAGGCAGATAATAATTCCACCTGCATCCTCTATAAAAAATACTTAAGCGAACCTATGGCAATGAATCAGACCGCACAACCCTTATCCGGCCCTGCTGCTGCGCCGCAAAAAGCACGCACCTCGTTTCGCATTCTCGGCGCTATCAGCCTCTCACATTTGCTAAACGATATGATCCAATCGCTTATTCTGGCTATCTACCCGCTGCTGCAGGCCGAGTTTTCGCTGACCTTTGTGCAGATAGGGATGATTACCCTCACCTTCCAGCTGGCCTCATCGCTGCTGCAGCCGGTCGTCGGCTATCTGACCGACAAACACCCGATGCCGTGGTCGCTACCGATAGGCATGTGCTTTACCTTAAGCGGTCTGGTACTGCTGGCGATTTCCGGGAGCTTCGGGATGGTTCTGCTGGCTGCCGCGCTGGTCGGTACCGGCTCTTCGGTCTTTCACCCTGAGTCTTCACGCGTGGCGCGAATGGCCTCCGGCGGTCGCCATGGCCTGGCGCAGTCGATATTCCAGGTCGGCGGCAACTTTGGCAGTTCGTTAGGCCCGCTGCTTGCGGCCCTGATTATCGCGCCCTACGGCAAAGGTAACGTTGGCTGGTTTGTCCTGGCGGCGCTGCTGGCGATCGTCGTGCTGGCGCAGATCAGCCGCTGGTATGCCGCTCAGCACCGTATGAACAAAGGTAAACCCAAAGCGGTCATTGTCAATCCATTGCCGAAAAACAAAGTCATTCTGGCGGTTAGCATTCTTTTGCTGCTGATTTTCTCAAAATACTTCTATATGGCGAGCATCAGCAGCTATTACACCTTTTATCTGATGCAAAAGTTTGGATTATCGGTGCAAAACGCGCAGTTTCATCTGTTTGCTTTCCTTTTTGCCGTCGCGGCGGGAACGGTGATTGGCGGGCCTGTAGGCGATAAGATTGGGCGCAAATATGTTATTTGGGGCTCTATCCTTGGCGTAGCGCCGTTTACTCTTGTTTTACCCTACGCATCGCTGGAATGGACCGGCATTTTAACGGTGATAATTGGTTTTATCCTCGCGTCGGCTTTTTCCGCCATTCTGGTCTACGCTCAGGAGCTGTTGCCGGGGCGGATCGGCATGGTTTCTGGTTTGTTCTTCGGATTTGCTTTTGGCATGGGTGGCCTTGGCGCCGCGGTGCTGGGGCTATTAGCTGACCATACCAGTATCGAGCTGGTCTATAAAATCTGCGCTTTCTTGCCACTGATTGGCATCTTGACGATATTTCTGCCTAACAACCACCAAAAGTCCTGATTCTTCGGCAGCCAAAGTGTAACTTTGGCTGCCTCAATCCCTTACTCCACCAGCATTACCCCGCATAAGCTGCTGCCATTTTGCGGTCCGTGCTTTTTTGCATGCCAATTCCATCTTTCTGCAAAATTCAACGATTATTCATAAACAAAACCGCTGAAATTGTCATAAACTATTATTCGGTTTTTTGGTTTTATACCCTAAATAATTCAAGTTGCAGGAAGGCGGCGACGCAGGGAATCCCCTGGAGCTTACTGAAGTAAGTGACTGGGGTGAGCGAGGAAAGCCAACGCCCATGCAAATTGAAGTATGACGGGTATATGCCGAAAATGGATCAGCTCACCACTGCAAGGAGACGGAATGCACCACGCAACACCGCTAATCACCACCATTGTCGGCGGCCTTGTGCTCGCCTTTATTCTCGGCATGATTGCCAATAAGCTACGTATTTCTCCTCTGGTGGGATATTTATTAGCGGGCGTGCTGGCCGGACCTTTTACCCCAGGTTTCGTTGCTGATACCAAGCTGGCGCCGGAGCTGGCCGAGCTTGGCGTGATCCTGCTGATGTTCGGCGTGGGTCTGCATTTCTCCTTAAAAGATTTGATGGCGGTCAAGGCCATCGCTATTCCAGGGGCTATCGCCCAGATCGCCGTGGCAACGCTGTTGGGTATGGCGCTCTCTGCCATGCTGGGCTGGTCGTTAATGACCGGGATCGTTTTTGGTCTGTGTCTTTCTACCGCCAGTACCGTGGTGCTGCTGCGCGCGCTGGAAGAACGACAGCTTATTGATAGCCAGCGGGGGCAAATCGCTATCGGCTGGCTGATTGTGGAAGATCTGGTGATGGTGCTGACGCTGGTGCTGCTGCCGGCGGTCGCCGGCATGACCGAGAAAGGCGACGTTGGCCTGGCTACCCTGGCCCTCGATATGGGCATTACCATCGGTAAAGTCGTTGCCTTTATCGCCATAATGATGCTGGTAGGCCGCCGCCTGGTGCCGTGGATTATGTCACGCAGCGCGGCAACCGGCTCGCGCGAGCTGTTTACGCTGTCGGTGCTGGCGTTAGCGCTCGGCATCGCCTTCGGCGCCGTTGAGCTGTTTGACGTCTCCTTCGCCCTCGGCGCCTTTTTCGCCGGTATGGTGCTCAATGAATCCGAGCTCAGCCATCGCGCGGCCCACGATACCCTGCCGCTGCGCGACGCCTTCGCCGTACTGTTCTTTGTTTCCGTGGGAATGCTGTTTGATCCGATGATCCTGATCGATCAGCCGCTGGCGGTGCTGGCGACGCTGGTCATCATTATTTTCGGTAAATCGGCCGCCGCTTTCTTCCTGGTACGAATGTTCGGCCACTCGCCGCGCACCGCGCTGACCATTGCCGCCAGCCTGGCGCAAATCGGTGAATTTGCCTTTATTCTCGCCGGGCTAGGAATGGCGCTGGATCTGCTGCCGCAGGCGGGGCAAAACCTGGTGCTTGCCGGCGCCATTATCTCCATCATGCTCAACCCGGTCCTGTTTACCCTGCTGGAAAAATATCTCGATAAAACGGAGACGCTGGACGAACAGACGCTGGAAGAAGTGCTTGAAGATGAGAAACAGATCCCCGTCGATATCTGTAACCACGCGCTGCTGGTCGGTTTCGGTCGCGTCGGGAGCCTGCTCGGTGAAAAACTGATGGCGCAGGGCGTGCCGCTGGTGGTTATCGAAACCTCGCGTACCCGCGTTGACGAACTGCGCGCACGCGGTATTCGCGCGGTATTAGGCAACGCCGCCAATGAAGAGATTATGAATCTGGCGCATCTTGACTGCGCCCGCTGGCTGCTGCTGACCATCCCTAACGGCTATGAAGCCGGGGAAATCGTGGCTTCCGCGCGCGAGAAGTGCCCGAATATCGAGATCATCGCGCGCGCCCACTACGACGATGAAGTGGAGTATATCGTTGAACGCGGCGCCAACCAGGTGGTGATGGGCGAGCGGGAAATCGCCCGCGCCATGCTGCAGCTGCTCGAAACGCCGCCAGCAGGCGAGCTTATTACCGGTTAATGCTTCCGGCCCGACTTCTCGGGGCCGGCTTTACTTACCGGCTTAGCGATCCCAGTAAGCCTCTTCCAGGCTATCTTCACGCTCCGGCAGGCCGCGGGTCAGACGCGGCGAGTGCTGGTTCAGCACCTGATAGCTCACGCGGTTAGCGTATTTACACACCTGCGCCAGCGAGGAATAGGTCAGCCACTTGCATTTGTGCTTGCTGGAGTTCGGCACGTTGTTGCGATGATAGTTATTGGCGGTGATATCGTGCAGCAGCGCCGCCAGCGCGCCGTCGCCCGCGCCGTTGGTATTCATGATCTTCTCCGGCCCGCCCATATAGGGTGCGATATGCGAATAAATACGCAGCGGATTTTCGCAATCCTGATGGCGCATCGCGCGGCTGAATTCATACTGGTTAAACTCGGCAATCGCGCCCGGCAGCAGCGGATGCTGCGTTTTGCGCTTAGCCTCATCCTCGGTAAAACTGGCCATATACAGCCCGGCAGGCCCGGCGGTGCACAGTACCAGGTCAACCCACTCCAGCGCCTTGTCGGAAGCCAGCAGCGGATCGGATAATCCGGTCAGCGCTTCCGCCTCCTCTTCGTTCATCGCCAGAATAGAGACGTGCTCCTTGAGGAACGCCTGCCACCACGCCGGATTATCGGCGATAACGTATTTGGTCCCCAGAGTCAGGACCACCGGTACATCGTGCTTTTTCGCATATGCGATGGCCTGCATCGTCGCGTCCGGCATCGGCTCGCCCGGCTTGCAGCGCACGAGATAGGAGGTCAGCACCAGCGCGGAGGCGCCGGCGATGACGCTTTCCGGAATGCTTTCCGGACGGAGCTTGTTCATATGCCCGGGGCTGATCGCAAAGGTGCGCTCGCCGGAGTCGCTAATCAGCGTAAAGCAGCGCCCAATCGCCCCATCCACCCCCTGCAGGTAGTTCAGATCGGTACGGCTGGAGGTGTTGCACAGGTAGCGGTAGGCGTAGCCGCCGATTTCAATATTGCTGCACATGACGCCAAGCAGAACCGAACGGTCATCCGCCAGCACCGAGTAGTTGTGCATGGTGTTACCGATGGTGCCGCCGGCAAACTGGTGGGTAATCAGGTCATTGCGAACCAGTTCCTGATACAGCGCTTCGGCGACATCGTCTTCAATCACCAGCGAATGCCCGGCGCTCAGGCCGTAGCGTACGATAAACGCCTCATCCACTTTCGCTTCGATATCGACCAGGGTTTGATCGATGCCGACCACCCAGGCGACGTTAGACTCGTTGTCCGGCTGAATTTGCTGCAGCAGCGGATCGCGAGCGTTGACGGGAAAATAGTGTTTGGATTTGCGTTTACCGGGAAATTTCATAGTGGCGATTTATTGACAGTGAACAAGCGGGGAATAGTAGCATACTCCCCGCCGCACGCGCGATCAGCGATATTTCGCCGTCAGGTTGACCATCATTTCAATATGCGCGGTGTCCGCATTAAGCGCCGGAATGTACTCATATTGTTGGCCGCCGGCTTCGAGGAAGATTTCCCGGTTCTGCACCGCGATCTCCTCCAGCGTCTCCAGGCAATCGGCGGAAAAGCCGGGGCAGATAACCTGAATATGCTTCACCCCTTTCTCACCGAGCATTTTCAGCGTTTCGTCGGTGTAGGGCGTCAGCCAGGGCTCACGACCAAAGCGCGACTGGAACGTCATCATCACCCGGTCAGGCGGCAGCCCCAGGGCTGAAACCAGCTCACGGGTGGTATCGCGGCAGCGCTGAGGATAGGTATCCCCTTGCTGGGCGTACCGCTGAGGGATGCCATGATAGGAGAGCAGCAGTAAATCTGGCTCACCGTGCACCGCAAAGGACGCGCGCACGCTGGCGGCCAGCGCGTGAATATAGTCCACGTCATCGGCGTAGTCGCGAATAAAAGAGATGCCGGGGATGGCGCGCTTTTTGGCAAGGATACGCCCTAGTTCATCCCAGACCGCCGCCACGGTGGAGCAGGAGTATTGCGGATAGAGCGGTAGCACCACGATGTGATCCACGCCCTGCTCCAGCAGTTCATCAACCGCGCTCTCCAGCGACGGCGAACCGTAGCTCATCCCCAGCGCCACCGGCGTATCCGGAAGCCGCGCGGCCAGCGCCTGCCGCTGCTGCTGGCTATAGACCATCAGCGGCGAGCCATCTTCCATCCAGATGGACTGATAGAGCTTAGCGACCCGGGGCGCTCGCAGGGGGAGTATCACGCCGCGCAGCAGCGGCCACCACAGTAGACGGGAGGTATCCACCACGCGCCGATCGCTAAGAAACTGTCGTAGATAGCGCTTTACCGCGTCGGGCGTGGGCGCATCGGGAGTGCCTAAATTGGCTAATAAGATACCTGTTTTCGTCTGATGCATTACCGCCTCTTAACCATTTGAATCGCTGACAATTGTAGCTGAAATGGCGCTAAACGGAACCAATCATAGAAAAAGGTAAAATGAGAGGAGTTCTCACCCCGCCGCGGCGGGATGAGAACTAACGGAATTAACCGAGGATTTTTTCCAGTTCAACGCGAACGTCGGCCACCGCTTTGGTGCCATCGACTTTCGCGTACTGGGTATTGCCCGCTTCGGCTTCTTTCTGATAGTAGCCGATCAGCGGAGCCGTCATCTGATGATACTCAACCAGACGCTTACGCACGGTCTCTTCCTGGTCGTCTTTACGGGTGGTCAGCTCTTCGCCGGTCACGTCGTCTTTGCCTTCAACTTTCGGCGGATTAAATTTGATGTGGTAAACGCGGCCGGAAGCTGCGTGAACGCGACGCCCGATGATGCGGTCAACGATCAGTTCGTCAGGAACATCGAATTCCAGCACGTAATCCACGGTGATACCCGCTTCTTTCATGGCGTCAGCCTGCGGAATGGTGCGCGGGAAGCCGTCCAGCAGAAAACCGTTGCGGCAATCTTCCTGAGTAATACGCTCTTTGACCAGGGCGATAACCAGTTCGTCGGTGACCAGCTTACCGGCGTCCATAATATCTTTCGCCTGTTTGCCCAGCTCGGAGCCTGACTTCACCGCGGCACGCAGCATGTCGCCGGTGGAGATTTGCGGAATACCGTATTTCTCCATGATGAACTGAGCCTGAGTTCCTTTACCCGCGCCCGGAGCGCCAAGCAGAATAATACGCATTACGAAAATCCCCTCAAAAGTTGATTCAATTTTTCAAAAAACGCTAAACCATACCACCAGAACGCGGATGGCTCAAGGAAGGCGGGGCGGCTGAAACGGTTAATGGTGAGATATTTTACGTAGAGTGCGGTTTGATGCCCTCACCCCGGCCCTCTCCCAGCGGGAGAGGGGTAGAGTGAGGGTAAAGATTACGACGCCAGCAGCTGGTTCATGCGGCGGATAAACTGGTTCGGATCTTCCAGCGTACCGCGCTCGGCCAGCAGCGCCTGATCGAGCAGCAGCTCAACCCACTCGCCGAACTGCGCATCATCCTGGGTATCCGCCGCGCGTTTTACCAGCGGATGCAGCGGGTTCAGTTCAAAGATGTACTTCACTTCCGGCGCGGCCTGGCCCGCAGCGGCAAACAGTTTTGCCATCTGGGTGCTCATTTCATCCGCGTCGGTGGTGACGATGGCCGGCGTATCGGTCAGACGATGGGTCAGACGAACCTCTTTCACCCGGTCGCCAAGCAGCGTTTTGGCACGCTCAACGAACGGCTCCAGCGCCTTCTCGGCTTCTTTAGTGGTTTCATCCACTTCGTCCGTCAGCTTATCCAGCGACTCATCGGCTTTCGCCACCGACTGGAACGGCTTACCGTCGAACTCGGTCAGATAGCTCATCATCCACTCGTCGATGCGATCGGAAAGCAGCAGCACTTCAATGCCTTTCTTACGCAGCAGTTCCAGATGCGGGCTGCTTTTCGCGGCGGCGTAGCTGTCGGCGGTAATGTAGTAAATCTTCTCCTGCCCTTCTTTCATGCGGGAGACGTACTCTTCCAGCGACACAGTCTGCGCGGCGGAGTCGGTATGGGTGCTGGCGAAACGCAGCAGTTTGGCGATGGCCTGCTGGTTGGCCTGATCTTCCGCCGGCCCCTCTTTCAGCACGAGGCCAAACTGCTGCCAGAAGGTCTGATATTTTTCCGCGTCGTCTTTCGCCAGTTTTTCCAGCATCTGCAGGGCGCGTTTGCTCAGCGCGGTACGCAGATTGCGGGTGACGCTGCTGTCCTGAAGGATTTCACGCGACACGTTCAGCGGCAGATCGTTAGAGTCGACCAGGCCGCGGACGAAACGCAGGTAGTTCGGCATAAACTGCTCGGCGTCATCCATGATGAAGACGCGCTGCACGTACAGCTTCAGGCCGTGTTTATGATCGCGATTCCACATATCCCACGGCGCCTGCGACGGGATATACAGCAGGCTGGTGTACTCCTGCTTACCTTCAACGCGGTTGTGGCTCCAGGTCAGCGGATCGCTGTAATCGTGGGCAATGTGCTTATAAAACTCGTTGTACTCGTCGTCTTTGATTTCCGACTTATTGCGCGTCCACAGCGCCTGGGCTTTGTTAATTTTCTCCCAGCTAATGACGGTTTCGCCGTCAACGTCTTCGCGTTTTTCAATTTCCACCGGCAGCGCGATGTGATCGGAGTATTTGCTGATGATCGAACGCACGCGCCAGTCGTTGAGGAAATCGTCCTCGCCTTCGCGCAGGTGCAGCGTGATCTCGGTACCGCGATCGGCTTTGTTAATGTCGGCAACGGTATATTCGCCTTCGCCAGCGGATTCCCAGAAGACGCCGTTTTCGGCGCTGTCGCCCGCCGCGCGGGTACGGACGGTAACTTTATCGGCAACAATAAACGCCGAATAGAAGCCCACGCCGAACTGGCCAATCAGCTGGCTGTCTTTCGCCTGGTCAGAGCCCATGGACTCAAGGAACGCTTTGGTGCCGGACTTGGCGATGGTGCCGAGATGGTCGATGACCTCATCGCGATTCATACCAATGCCGTTATCGGCGATGGTCAGGGTGCGGTTGTCTTTATCAAATGAAACACGCACGCGCAGCTCGCCGTCGCCTTCGTACAGATCCGGCTGGGACAGCGCGCGGAAGCGCAGCTTGTCGGCCGCATCGGAGGCGTTGGAAATCAGCTCACGCAGGAAAATTTCTTTATTGGAATAAAGAGAATGGATCATCAGGTGCAGAAGCTGCTTGACCTCTGACTGAAAACCACGAGTTTCTTGTCCTTTCATCTAAATCAACCTCAACAATGCCATTGTTAATGGTAAAAAAACCGTTGAGGGTGAGATGGGGACAGAGGGAGAAGTTTTCAAGCGGAGGCCCCGAAAAGCGCCTCCGTTTGATTAAAAACGAATCTTATGCCGCCCGGCGAGCGAGTGGGATAGCGTCGTGCCGTCAACCATCTCCAGCTCGCCGCCGACCGGTACGCCATGGGCGATACGGCTCGCGTCTACGCCATACTGCACGCAGAGCTCGGCGATATAATTGGCCGTCGCCTCCCCTTCTACCGTTGGGTTGGTCGCGAGGATCACTTCCTGCATCGATTCGTCACGCAGACGCTGTTCCAGACGATCGAGCCCAATGTCATCCGGCCCGATACCGTCAAGCGGCGACAGGTGGCCCATCAGCACAAAGTAGCGACCGGAAAACTGCCCGGTCTGCTCGATAGCGTAGATATCCGCTGGGCTCTCTACCACGCAGATCTGGCCGTTTTCCTTGCGCCGAGGGTTGCTGCAAATATTGCACACCTCCTGCTCGGTGAAGGTACGGCAATCGGCGCAGTGGCCGATTTCCGACATCGCGCGCGTTAGCGCCTGCGCCAGGCGCATTCCGCCGCTGCGGTCGCGCTGCAGCAGGGTAAACGCCATGCGCTGCGCCGACTTCGGGCCGACGCCCGGCAGGCAGCGCAGTGCTTCCATAAGCTGCGTTAACAGCGGACTGGTCTGCATCAGAACGGCATCTTAAAGCCTGGCGGCAGCTGCATACCGGCGGACACGGACGCCATTTTTTCTTTCTGCGTCTCTTCAATGCGGCGGGCGGCGTCGTTAAACGCGGCAGCCACCAGATCTTCCAGCATCTCTTTGTCGTCTTCCAGCAGGCTCGGGTCGATCTCAACGCGACGGCAGTTGTGCGCGCCGTTGATGGTGACTTTTACCAGGCCTGCGCCGGATTCACCGGTCACTTCCAGCCGGGCCACTTCTTCCTGCATCTGCTGCATTTTTTCTTGCATCTGCTGGGCCTGCTTCATCAGGTTACCCAGACCGCCTTTTCCACCAAACATAGGCTTCTCTCTCAGTAAGTCATCGTTAAGGATGCTGACCGCAAGTCAGACTTGCAATCAAATGGGGCGAATACTCTCTTCATCCAGGTCCGCATCGAAGAATCGACGCAGCGTCTGAATGTTATTATCCGCAATAATCGCTTCACGCGCCTGCGCGAGCTTTTCTTCATAAATTGCCTGCCGCCACTCAAGCGGCGTGCGCATCGCGGGATTATCATCTTCCACGATGGTCAATTCAACCGGCGTACCGTACAAAATACCGAGCGCTTCCGCCAGCTTTTGCTGCGCGCCCGCCGAATTCAGGTGACGCTGGCTCGGACGCAGATGCAGGCAGACGCGATTGCCCTCCTGCTCTTTCCAGGCGTTCAGGGCGACCTGCTCCACCAGTTTGGGTACCGCAAGCCGGCTGACTTCCGCCGCCCAGCTATCGCGCTCGACCGCTTCGACTGCCAGCTTTGCCGCCAGTTCCGGCGTTTTTTCATGCTCCAGCGCTTTTTTCAGCGCCTTCGGCGTCGCCACTTCTTCTTTTATGGCTTCAACAACCGTCGTCGATTTCCAGCGATAGGCTTCCTTTTTCGCCGGCGCTTTCTCCAGCGCAGCCGCCGCCGGACGCGCCTGTACGCGTTCGGTAATTGAACTCAGTCGTTCCAGCGCAGCGTTATTCACCGGCCGCGCGCGGGAAGCGGCTGCCGGTTCACTCTTTTTTGGGGTGGGCGCTCCCTGGCTTCGCTGCAGCTGGCTGCGGGCCGCCAGCACCTGGCTGGTGGTCTGCGGCAAATTCGGCGGCGGCGACGGCGGCGCGGATGCCGGGACAGCCTGCTGGGCCGGTGCGGTCTGAATAGCCTGCACCGGCGGCGCCTCCGGTTCCGGCAGCGGCATACGCGGATGGAAAGCCAGCGCACGCAGAAGCGTCATCTCGACGCCCATTCGTCTGTCCGGGGCGTACGGAAGCTCTTTGCGGCCAATCAGTAGCGTTTGATAGTACAGCTGAACATCGGTTGGCGGCACCGTCCGCGCCAGCTCGCGCATGCGCAGCTCAATCGCGGCCATATCCGTTCCCAGCGCCGACGGCGAGAGCTGAACCATCGCAATACGGTGCAGCAGGCTTTGCATTTCCACCAGCAAGGCCTCCCACTCCACGCCGCGGGCGGCAGCCTCATTGACGCCGGCCATGACCCGCTCGCCGTCGGCAGCCACCAGCGCCTCAATCAGCGAAAGCGCCTGATCGTCGTCAAGGGTGCCGAGCATGGTGCTGACGGATTCAGCCGTCAGGCGACCTTCGCCGCTGGCAATGGCCTGATCGGTCAGGCTTAACGCATCGCGCAGGCTACCGTCCGCCGCGCGCGACAGCAGCTGCAGCGCGCGCGGTTCAAAAACGATCTGCTCGGCGCCGAGAATATGCTCCAGCTGATGGCGAATCTGTTCGACGTCCAGCGCCTTAAGATGGAACTGCAGGCAGCGGGAAAGAATAGTCACCGGCAGCTTCTGCGGATCGGTCGTCGCCAGCAGAAATTTAACGTGCGCCGGCGGCTCCTCCAGCGTTTTTAACAACGCGTTGAAGCTGTGGCGCGAAAGCATATGGACTTCATCGATCAGATAGACCTTGAAGCGACCGCGGGCCGGCGCGTACTGGACGTTATCCAGCAGATCGCGGGTATCTTCGACTTTGGTGCGCGAGGCGGCATCGATCTCAATCAGATCGACAAAGCGCCCCTGTTCTATTTCACGGCAGTTATCGCAGACGCCGCACGGCGTGGCGGTAATGCCGGTTTCGCAGTTTAATCCTTTTGCCAACAGGCGCGCGATAGAGGTTTTACCGACTCCGCGGGTACCGGAAAAAAGATATGCGTGGTGAATGCGCCCTAACGACAAGCCGTTCGCCAGTGCGGTCAGCACATGTTCCTGGCCGACGACGTCAGCAAAGGTTTGTGGGCGCCATTTACGGGCTAAGACCTGATAACTCATGGGCTGGCTCTGAAACGCTGGAAGGTGAAATCACGAGGGGTCATGCTATCACAGCCCCGCTCAATCAGCGAGGCTATGTGGCGGGATTTGCTTAGTGGCCCGGGAAAGGGACCAGGCTATAGCAGTTGATTCCCAGTTTTTCCAGGCGCTGCTCGCCGCCCAGATCGAACAGATTAATAATAAAGGCCGCATCGTGCACTTCACCGCCCAGGCGACGAATAAGCTTCACGGTGGCGTCAATGGTGCCGCCGGTTGCCAGCAGATCGTCAACCACCAGGACTTTATCGCCTTCTTTGATCGCATCGACATGGATTTCCAGCTGATCGGTGCCGTACTCAAGCTCGTAGCTTTCTGCGATAGTTTCACGCGGCAGCTTACGCGGCTTGCGTACCGGAACAAAGCCTACGCCCAGCGCCAGCGCAACCGGTGCGCCAAATAAGAAGCCACGCGCCTCGGTGCCCACCACTTTGGTAATCCCCGCGTCTTTATAACGCTCGGCCAGCAGCTCAATGCTGAGCGCGTAGGCCTTCGGGTCTTCCAGCAAGCTGGTGACATCACGGAAAAGGATGCCAGGTTTCGGATAGTCCTGGATGCTTTGGATGCTGTTCTTCAGATATTCAAGCTGCTGTGCTGTTGCGGTCATAAGTGTATGCCTGATTAAAACGGTGTTACTCACGGGCATGCCAAATGGGCCAAAGAAACTTTTGTTTAACCTTTGACCAGGCTTACCCGCGCTCGAAAACGCCAGAATTTACTGGCTGTCAGCGACAATTGCAACCATCATTATTGCGCATCAGTGCTTTTGTTGCTTTGCATCAACCACCGGAATGCGCCACATAAATATCAGCAGACAGGTCAGAATGATCAGCAGCAAGATGCGCACCCAGGTAAGATTAACCAGCCACAGCGAAATGGCAAAGGTCAGCAAAATCATCGCGACCGCCCGCGGCTTCGCGCCCGGCGGCATGGCGCGGAATTTCTGCCAGTGACGCAGGTAGCCGCCAAACCATGAGCGATACAAAAGCCAGTGGTGAAAGCGCGGCGACGAGCGCGCAAAGCACCAGGCGGCAAGCAGGATAAACGGCGTCGTCGGCAGTAGCGGTAAAAACACGCCCAGCGTTCCCAGCGCTACCGCCAGCCAGCCAATGATGATCAAAATAATACGTGGCATAATGCGAATCGTTATCACGAAGATAACGCTAATGTAGCACAGTTGCTTATCAGGGGATGGAGGAGTTATTTGAAAACCGCCCGGCTTTTACATTCACTGGAAAACCAGCTTGCGGAGCTGGCCGCTCAGGTGGCGCCCATGGCCAATCACGCGACCCTCAGCCCGCGCTTCGATCGTCAGCTGTTCCGTACCCGCAGCACGCAGATGCAGGCTTATCTCAATGAGGCCAGAGACGGCTTAACGGCGTTAAAACAGGCGGCCGAACGCCAGCAGCTTGCGCAGGTCGCCTGGCTGGCGGAACGTCTCGTTGCTCAAATCGCCGCGATTAATCGGGAAACGGCGACCTGGCCATTACGCGCCTGGGATAGCGCGTCGCCAACGCTTAGCCGCTGGCAGCGCCGACGTCTACAGCATCAGGAGTATGAACGGCGCCTGCTGGCCATGCGCAGCGACCGACAAAGACGACTGGCGCAAGCCATTAGCCTTGATGACCAGCAGCGGCTGGCAAAGGAAGTTGAAGCCTATACCGGGCGCCTGGCCCGCTGTCGCGACGCGCTGGAAAAAATTGAAAACAGACTGGCCCGCTTAACGCGCTAACGGGAGGAAGAAGTATGTCGCTGGAAAATGCCCCTGACGAAGTCAAGCTGGCCGTCGATTTAATTATGCTGCTTGAGGAGAATAAAGTTCCTGCGCAAACCGTGCTAGCTGCGCTGGAAATTATCCGTCGAGACTATGAAAACAAAGTAAAAAGTGCGGAAGAGGCCTCGCAAAACGCACAGGAGTAGCCTGTTGGCGGATCTTTAGGGGTGGCAGAGTTGTGCCCCTTACCACAACGGATAGATGCTCATGGAAAGATTCTCACGTACGCCGCACGATGCTATTTTTCGTCAAATGCTGGCCCAGAAAGAGGTCGCTCGCGATTTTTTACAGCTTTATCTTCCCGCGCAGTTTTTAAGTATCTGCGATCTCAATACGCTGCAGCTGGCTTCCGGCAGCTTTATCGAAGAAGACCTGCGATCCAGCTACTCCGACATTCTCTACTCCCTGCAAACGCAGCACGGCGCGGGATATATCTACGCGCTGATTGAACATCAAAGCTCGCCGGATAAGCTGATGGCTTTTCGCCTGATGCGCTATACGCTGGCCGCCATGCAGCGCCACCTGGATGCCGGCCACAATACGCTGCCGCTGGTGGTCCCGATTCTGTTTTATCACGGCACCGTCAGCCCCTGGCCACATACGCTCAACTGGCTCCAGCTTTTTGACCTTCCTGAGCTTGCCGGCGCGCTGTACGGCGGAGATTTTCCGCTGGTGGACCTGACCGTTATGCCAGATAATCATATCCTCCGCCACCAGCGTATGGCGATGCTGGAACTGTTGCAAAAGCATATTCGCCAGCGCGATCTGGCCGAACTGCAACCGATGCTGATTACGCTGCTGGCGCAAGGATATCTGACGGAAAACCAGATCAATACCCTCATCAGCTATATGCTGCAGGCGGGAACCACGGAAAAACCCGGGCCCCTGATTCGCGAGCTGGCGAAGCAGTCGCCCAGGCACAAGGAGCTACTGATGACAATTGCCGAATGGCTGGAAGAGAAAGGCCGTAAAAAAGGTAGAAAAGAAGGCAGACAGGAAGGTTTGCAGGAAGGTTTGCAGGAGGGCCGTAGAGAAATCTCGCGCAGCATTGCCCTGAAAATGCTCGCCTGCGGGCTGGAGCCGAAAATGGTGATGGAACTGACCGGTCTGAGCCAGGAAGAACTCTCCTCGCTCAGCCATTAACATCTGCGGGGCGGATACCCACCGCCCCGTTATGTTTAGCTTATCGCCGGGGAGGCATCGTCGCCCTTATCCCGCTTCACCTCTGTCACTTCATCGCCCTTCTCATTGCGCAGATGCACCTCCAGCTGGTTAAAGGCGATGTCAATATTGTTCTCGCGGCACAAACGATCGATAGCGCGGTTAAGCTCATCCACCGCATAGCTGCGATCGCGAAGTTCACGCACGTACAGGCGCAGTTCATGATCGAGCGTGCTGGCGCCGAAGGTGGTAAAGAAGACCGAGGGCGCGGGCTCTTGCATCACTTTCGGATGCTCATGCGCGGCCTGGAGCAGCACTTCTTTAACCTTATCCAGGTCGGAACCATAGGCCACGCCAAGGCGGATGACCACGCGGGTGACGGTGTCGGAGAGCGACCAGTTGATCAAGCGTTCCGTCACGAAGGCCTTATTCGGGATAATGACCTCTTTACGGTCAAAATCGGTGATCGTCGTGGCGCGAATGCGGATTTTGCTGACGGTACCGGAGAAGGTACCAATGGTCACCGTATCGCCAATACGCACCGGGCGCTCAAAGAGAATAATCAGACCGGAAACAAAGTTACCGAAGATTTCCTGTAAGCCAAACCCTAAACCAACCGACAGGGCGGCCGCCAGCCACTGAAGTTTGTCCCACGAAACGCCCAATGAGCCAAATACCGTCATCGCGCCAATAACAATAATGGCGTAATTAAGGATGGTCGTAATTGCATACGACGCCCCCTGGCGCATATTGAGTCTCGATAGCACCAGCACTTCCAGCAGGCCCGGCAGGTTGCGGATTAACGCCCAGGCGACCATCGACGCGACAATCGCGAACAGCAGGCTGCCCATGGTGACGCTTTTCACGGCGCTGACGCCGGCTTCCGTACCGTTGTAATGCCACAGCGTAATACTGTCGAGATAGGCGAACACGGTGATCAGATCGGACCAAATCGCCCAGAACAGCACGGCAAACAGCGCAATCATCACCAGCATCGTAATACGCAGCGTTTGCTGGTTAACCTGCTCCAGGGCAATCGTCGGCTCTTCCTGGGGTTCGGCCCCTTCAGCGCCCTCTTTAACCAAATGCTGACGACGCGCCAGCGCACGGCGCCAGGCAATACGCCGGGCAGCCACGCTCAGGCCGCGCAGAACGGTCTGGTACAGCAGGTTCCACAGCATCACCAGGTAAACGGTTTCAATCCAGCGGCCGGCCAGACGCAGCGTCGTGTAGAAGTAGCCGGTTGCCGTCAGCACCATCAGGGCGATGGGCACAATCGATAGCACGGTGACGGTGATAAGGCGCAGGCTGTGGGACTCTTTATCACGCCAGCTCTCGCGGCACATCGGCAGAACAAGCACCGCAATCAGCAGCAGGTTGAGGAAAATAACAAACTGCCCGAGCACGTCATCCATCAGGTGCAGCGGCGACAGCTCCGACATCACCGACCAGAAATTGAGCGGCAGCAGCGCAAGGCTGACGCGGACAATCTGCCGCCGCCAGTGGCTGGTCAACTGCGACGGCATATTAAAGTGGCGCACCGCCACGCCGTCTTTTTCCAGCACCTTCCAGCACAGGCCAAACACCAGCCAGAACAGCGCCAGCTTCTTACTATAGGCCCACAGCAAATCGCTGATATTCAGCTGCATAGTCAGCAGAATCAGGCCAATGGCCAGAATCACCAGCACCACAGGCAGCGCGCGGATCAGATCGATAAGAATCGCTTTCGGCGTATGAAGCTGAGTGTCATTGCGCAGTTGCCCCACCTGTGAAGCCAGCTTCGCCTGATACGCTTTCAGCCAGTTAAGACGCCAGCGAATCAGACCGGCAATCAGCAGCAACGGCAGGCCGGCAAGGAAAGCGATAAATACCGCAGGCCAGGCTTTTTCCCAGTTTACGGTGATTTTCATCGCCTTAAACTGCCCTTTCAGCGCTTCCGGGAAGGCTTTAACCCACTCCCAGTCCATCGGACGGTTACTGTTTACCCAAAAAATCTGCTGCGTCAGAATGGCTTTCAGGTTGGTCGACACGCTCATTAACTGCTGCTGATTGATCTGCAGGTTAATGGCCATCATCAGCTGGTTACCCAGCTGTTTGTTGAACTGATCGAGCAGCTCCCGGCGCATATCAACGATTTCAAGAAGCGCGCTATGCACTTCGGCATTGACATCGCTGCTGTGCCCTTCCTCCAGCTTCGCGACGTACGCATCGCTCTGGAACAACGCATCGCGCTGCTGGTTAACCTCAAACTGTTCGAGGCGCAGGTCGGCGATGCGGTTCGTCATATCGCTCAGCTCCTCCGCAGAGGGCAGCGTTTGCTGCTGCTGATAAAGGATACGCGACAGCAGCAGGCTACCTTTCAGCACGGAAATCTGCTCTTTTATGTCACGCTCGGATTGCAAAGCGCGATCGAGCCAGGTCTTCACTTTGATGTTGCGCTGAACCAGCTGATTACCATTTTCCGTCGCCGAAATCAGTCTTTCGCTAAGCTGGTGGTTAATCTCCAGCTCCTGCTTCACCAGCGGGTTTGCCTGAATACGCGCCGTTTCGTCCGGGGAAACCGCTTCCTGAGCCGTCTTTTCCGTCAGCGTCAGGCGCTTGCTATTCACCGCTTCCTGCAATAACTGAAGCTGGTGTTCAAGACGGTTGCTGTAGGCGGTGATGTAATCACGCTGCTTTTGCAGGGTATCCTGCAGGACCGTGTTACCTTCCAGGCTTTTGCGCTGCTGGTCTATCTGCGCATTCAGCAGAGCCTGCTGAGCCAGCAGCAAACTCTGCTGGGTAGGACGCAGCGTCTCCTCGCCCGTCGAGGTGCCATTCAGGCGGTTACGGATCTGCTGCAGCTGCTGCGAAGCGGAGTACATCGCATTCTGCACACGTTCCGGCTGGGTTTGTAGGGAGACTAACTGGCTGTTATAGGTTGCCAGATCGTTCTGCGCGTTTTGCAAATCGTCCAGCGTCTGAGAGACGCGTGATTCCAGCTGACGTAGCGATAACGTGCTCAACGTTTTACGCGTCGCCTCATCATCGGGAACATCGCTTAGCGCGTTGAGGCTATCGATAGCCTGATTCATTTTCGCTGGCGCCTGAGCCACCTGCTGACGCAGCTGCGTCGTTTCCGACTTAATGCGTTCGATTTTATCGAGGGTTTCCAGGGTCTGGGTCAGGTCCTGCTGAACCAGCTTGTCCTGCGGAGTCAGCTCTTTTTGCTTATTCAGCGTCGTGAGCTGGCTTTGCACCTCGGAACGTTCAGGTAAGTCAGCCGCCAGCGCCGTGTTAACGCTAATACAGCCGATAAAAAACATCAGGGTAAGAACAAAAGCGGATATGGCGTTTCGCCAACGGATAGTATGCAGCATAGTGTTAACATGAGTGATTGCAAAAGCCGGAGAATACCGGGGATCGTCGCAGCGCGAAGAATAGCACTTCTGTTATCGCGCGAATAGCGGCGGACAGCAGGAAAAATACCCCTTTTGTCCGCGAGGATACTTAAGCTTCCGCGCCTTCAGAACTGCGCAGAGAGGGGCACAATTGATACATTTCAAGCAGCGTTTCGACATATGCCCGCGCTTCATGCTGCAGATCGAAAGCGTTGGGCGCCAGCAGCCAGTTCTCCATCAGGCCAGAAAGATAGCTGCGCATTAAAATCGCCGCCCGCCGGGTGAGTAAATTGGCGGGCAGCATCTTCGCCGCAATGCACTCGTTTAATGTCTGCTCGATACGATCGTAGCTCTCAAGGCATAAACTTCGCTGCGCTTCTTGCAGCGTGACCATCTCTCCGACGAACTCGCATTTATGGAAAATGATTTCCATCATCAAGCGCCTGCGTTTTTCTGTCACCGTTGCTTCAAGGATATACACTAAGATCTCTCTGACAACTGACAGTGGATCGTTGGGGAATTTTGCCCGATACTCAACTTCGAGATCGTTGATGTTGGCTTCTGAAAGCACCCATATTTCATTAAATAAATCTGATTTATTTTTGAAATGCCAATAGATAGCGCCCCTCGTCACACCGGCCTCTTTTGCAATTGCGGCCAGCGAGGTGGATGATACGCCTTGCTGCGAAAACAGACGCAGAGCAACATCCAGAATATGTTGCCGGGTCTCAAGCGCCTGTTGTTTGGTTTTTCGTGCCATAGGTCGATGAGTTTACAGAGGTTACGTTTACATACATTTGTGAATGTATGTACCATAGCATGACCATAATAGAAACACAGCAGTGGGTTTGTGGTCGATTGAGCCACTGAACAATTTGAAATTGGACACTCGAGGTTTACATATGAACAAAAACAGAGGGTTAACGCCTCTGGCGGTCGTTCTGATGCTCTCAGGCAGCTTAGCGCTAACAGGATGTGACGACAAACCGGCTCAGCAAGGAGCCCAACAAATGCCGGAAGTCGGTATTGTGACGCTCAAATCCGCTCCTCTACAAATTACTACCGAACTGCCAGGCCGTACCAGCGCCTATCGCGTTGCGGAAGTTCGTCCTCAGGTCAGTGGCATTATTCTTAAACGTAACTTCACCGAAGGGAGCGATATCCAGGCAGGGGTGTCTCTTTATCAAATCGATCCGGCGACCTATCAGGCCACTTATGAAAGCGCGAAAGGCGATTTAGCCAAAGCGCAGGCCGCGGCAAATATGGATCAGCTGACGGTTAAACGTTATCAGAAACTGTTAGGCACTAAGTACATCAGTCAACAGGATTACGATACTGCCGTCGCGACCGCGCAACAGAGCAACGCTGCCGTGGTTGCCGCCAAAGCAGCGGTTGAAACCGCGCGCATTAATCTGGCCTACACCAAAGTCACCTCGCCAATCTCAGGCCGCATTGGTAAATCCGCGGTCACGGAAGGTGCTCTGGTGCAAAACGGCCAAACCACCGCCCTGGCGACCGTGCAACAGCTGGATCCTATCTATGTTGACGTGACGCAATCGAGCAACGATTTCCTGCGTCTGAAACAAGAGCTGGCCAACGGCAAGCTGCAGCAGGAAAACGGTAAAGCGAAGGTTGAGCTGGTGACGAACGACGGTCTGAAATACCCGCAGAACGGTACGCTGGAGTTTTCTGACGTCACCGTTGATCAGACCACCGGTTCTATCACGCTGCGCGCCATTTTCCCGAACCCGGATCACACTCTGCTGCCGGGGATGTTCGTCCGCGCGCGTCTGGAAGAAGGCGTCAACCCGGATGCGCTGCTGGTTCCTCAGCAGGGCGTAACCCGCACCCCGCGCGGCGATGCCAGCGCGATGGTCGTCGGCGAAGGTGATAAAGTCGAAGTTCGCCAGATTACCGCCACTCAGGCTATTGGTGATAAATGGCTGGTCACCGAAGGGCTGAAAACGGGCGATCGCGTCATCATCACCGGTCTGCAAAAAGTCAGACCAGGCGTGCAGGTAAAAGCGCAGGAAGTCGTTTCTGACGATAAACAGCAAGCCGCAGGCAACGCTCAGTCAGAACAACCCAAGTCTTAACTTAAACAGGAGCCGTTAAGACATGCCTAATTTCTTTATCGATCGCCCCATATTTGCGTGGGTGATCGCCATTATCATCATGCTGGCTGGGGGGTTATCGATCCTCAAGTTGCCGATAGCGCAATATCCGACGATTGCGCCGCCGGCAATTTCCATTACAGCCATGTACCCCGGTGCCGATGCTGAAACCGTGCAGAACACCGTGACCCAGGTTATCGAACAGAACATGAACGGTATCGATCACCTGATGTACATGTCTTCTAATGGCGACTCCACCGGTACAGCAACCATCACCCTCACCTTTGAATCCGGTACCGATCCGGATATCGCCCAGGTACAGGTTCAGAACAAGCTGGCGCTGGCAACGCCGCTGCTGCCGCAAGAAGTTCAGCAGCAGGGTATTAGCGTTGAAAAGGCATCCAGCAGCTTCCTGATGGTTGTCGGCGTTATCAATACCAACGGCACCATGAATCAGGATGACATTTCTGACTATGTTGCCGCCAACATGAAGGATTCGATTAGCCGTACCAGCGGCGTCGGTGACGTACAGCTGTTCGGTTCCCAGTACGCGATGCGTATCTGGATGGATCCGAACAAGCTTAATAACTTCCAGCTGACGCCGGTTGACGTGATCAGCGCCCTGAAAGCGCAGAACGCCCAGGTCGCAGCCGGACAGTTAGGCGGTACTCCACCGGTGAAAGGTCAGCAGCTGAACGCCTCCATCGTGGCGCAGACCCGTCTGACCAATACTGAAGAGTTCGGCAACATTCTGCTGAAGGTTAACCAGGATGGTTCCCAGGTGCGTCTGCGCGATGTCGCGAAGATTGAGCTGGGTGGCGAAAGCTACGACGTCGTTGCGAAGTTTAACGGTCAGCCCGCGTCCGGTCTGGGTATTAAGCTCGCGACCGGCGCGAACGCGCTGGATACCGCCAACGCCATTCGTGCCGAACTGAAGAAAATGGAACCTTTCTTCCCGTCAGGCCTGAAGATTGTTTACCCGTATGACACCACCCCCTTCGTGCAGATCTCCATTCACGAAGTGGTGAAAACGCTGGTTGAAGCCATCATTCTGGTGTTCCTGGTGATGTACCTGTTCCTGCAGAACTTCCGCGCAACGCTGATTCCGACTATCGCCGTGCCGGTCGTACTGCTGGGGACGTTCGCTATCCTCGCGCTGTTCGGCTTCTCGATAAACACCCTCACCATGTTTGGTATGGTGCTCGCCATAGGCCTGCTCGTGGATGATGCCATCGTTGTGGTAGAAAACGTCGAGCGTGTAATGGCCGAGGAAGGGCTACCGCCGAAGGAAGCTACGCGTAAATCAATGGGCCAGATTCAGGGCGCGCTGGTGGGTATCGCGATGGTGCTTTCCGCGGTATTTATCCCGATGGCCTTCTTCGGCGGTTCTACCGGTGCGATTTACCGTCAGTTCTCGATCACTATCGTTTCCGCGATGGCGCTGTCGGTACTGGTGGCACTGATTCTGACCCCGGCGCTCTGCGCCACGATGCTGAAACCCATCCAGAAAGGCAGCCATGGCGCCACCACCGGCTTCTTCGGTTGGTTTAACCGCATGTTCGATAAGAGCACGCATCACTACACCGATAGCGTAGGCAACATCCTGCGCAGTACCGGTCGTTATCTGGTGCTGTACCTGATCATCGTGGTAGGCATGGCCTGGCTGTTCGTTCGTCTGCCAAGTTCGTTCCTGCCGGACGAAGACCAGGGCGTTTTCCTGAGCATGGCGCAGCTGCCTGCTGGCGCAACTCAGGAGCGTACTCAGAAAGTTCTGGATGAGATGACCGACTACTATCTCACCAAAGAGAAAAACAACGTTGAGTCGGTATTCGCCGTAAACGGCTTTGGTTTCGCGGGTCGTGGGCAAAACACCGGTATCGCGTTCGTTTCTCTGAAGGACTGGAGCCAGCGTCCGGGCGAAGAGAACAAAGTTGAGGCGATTACCGGTCGCGCAATGGGGTATTTCTCGCAGATTAAAGACGCAATGGTCTTCGCCTTTAACCTGCCGGCAATTGTTGAACTGGGTACCGCAACGGGCTTTGACTTCCAGCTTATCGACCAGGCGGGACTGGGCCATGAAAAACTGACCCAGGCACGTAACCAGCTCTTTGGTATGGTCGCGCAGCATCCTGACGTCTTAACCGGCGTGCGTCCAAACGGACTGGAAGATACTCCGCAGTTCAAAGTGGATATCGATCAGGAAAAAGCGCAGGCTCTTGGCGTGTCTATCAGCGACATTAACACGACGCTTGGCGCAGCATGGGGTGGTAGCTACGTCAACGACTTCATTGACCGCGGTCGCGTGAAGAAAGTGTATATCATGTCTGAAGCGAAATACCGTATGCTGCCGGAAGATATCGGCAACTGGTACGTACGCGGTAGCGATGGACAGATGGTGCCCTTCTCCGCCTTCTCGACTTCACGCTGGGAATACGGCTCACCGCGTCTGGAGCGTTACAACGGTCTGCCATCAATGGAAATCCTCGGCCAGGCGACACCGGGCAAGAGTACCGGTGAAGCGATGAACCTTATGGAAGAGCTGGCGGGTAAACTGCCTGCGGGTATTGGCTATGACTGGACCGGTATGTCTTATCAGGAACGGTTGTCAGGCAACCAGGCACCAGCGCTGTACGCTATCTCGCTGATTGTCGTCTTCCTGTGCCTGGCGGCGCTGTATGAAAGCTGGTCGATTCCGTTCTCGGTCATGCTGGTTGTTCCGCTGGGGGTTGTGGGTGCGCTGCTGGCGGCTACCTTCCGTGGATTAACCAACGACGTCTACTTCCAGGTTGGTCTGCTGACCACCATCGGCCTGTCGGCGAAGAACGCGATACTTATCGTTGAATTCGCCAAGGACCTGATGGATAAAGAGGGCAAAGGCCTGATCGAAGCCACGCTGGAAGCCGTTCGTATGCGTCTGCGTCCGATTCTGATGACCTCGCTGGCGTTCATCCTTGGGGTCATGCCGCTGGTTATCAGCTCCGGCGCAGGCTCCGGCGCGCAGAACGCCGTCGGTACTGGCGTAATGGGTGGGATGGTGACCGCGACGGTGCTGGCGATTTTCTTCGTGCCGGTGTTCTTCGTGGTGGTTCGCCGCCGCTTTAGTAAGAAAAATGAGGATATTGAGCACAGCCATCCGGTTGAGCATCATTAATCTCTCTCCTCTCAGGGCCGCATTTGCGGCCCTTTTCTTTTGTTCCTCGTTAAAACGCACGGATTGTTATTGTCTAATTTATAAGCTGAGATATAATATTTAATGATGAGTCGCGGTGCTTATCTCCATTTTTTTTCCACAATTTTCTTTCCTGCGCCCCTAACTCAGAATATTCTTAATCACTGATTTTATGTATGGTTGTCTCTCTATAACGGCTAAACGCGTCGGCTAACCTGATGAAATATAAGGTCAGTATTCGTTTTTTCCGATCGGGATAACGGCACGATATAATAAAGTCCGAGGCATTGAAGATAAAAGGACGCTGATAATTGTAATTTTTCGTAATAGCACGATGAAATCTTTTTAAGAGTGGATTATAGTTAAACAGCAAGATTACAATGTATGTGTCAGGTCTGTTAGTCGTGTTCATCCCACAACGGTGTCGATAATCGTCGTTTAAACCACTCAAAAGGGGATGCGTTATGGACGAATACTCGCCAAAAAGACATGATATTGCGCAGCTTAAATTTCTCTGCGAAACCCTGTATCATGACTGTCTTGCAAACCTGGAAGAGAGCAACCACGGCTGGGTTAATGACCCGACCTCGGCTGTCAATCTTCAACTTAATGAATTGATCGAGCACATTGCCGCGTTCGCACTTAATTATAAAATTAAGTACGCCGAGGATAATAAGCTGATTACCCAGATTGACGAATATCTGGATGACACTTTCGTCTTGTTCAGCAACTACGGCATTAACAGCGCAGATCTGCAGAAATGGCGTAAATCTGGCAATCGGTTATTCCGCTGCTTTGTCAACGCCTGTCGGGAAAACCCGGCCAGTCTTTCTTGTTAGTATTATTACAATCAAAAGGTGAATTTATGTCTGATAAAACATTAACCAAAATAGACTATTTGATGCGTTTACGACGCTGTCAGACAATTGATACGCTGGAGCGCGTAATTGAAAAAAATAAATATGAACTTTCCGATAATGAACTGGCGGTATTTTACTCAGCGGCCGACCATCGTCTTGCTGAGCTGACGATGAATAAACTGTATGACAAGATCCCCCCTTCAGTCTGGAAATTTATCCGCTAGTTTATTTCAAATGAAAGTCATACATCTCGTGCCGAAAACGCCCCTCTCTCGTGATGATAATAAGTGTGACAGTGCTCACAGATGTTGGCTCAATGCGAATATGAAACCGGTTTCTTTTTTATACTATGGCGGCCTAACGATAAGGAAATAAGGAAAGCCTCCATGAGCGAAGAGAAACAAAAAATGATTGCCGGCGAACTGTATCTGGCAGGTGACGCCACGTTGAAAGCCGATCGTCTGCGGGCCAGACAGCTGCTGCACCGCTACAATCATTCGGCGCCTGAAGAACGTGAATTAAGAAACGCATTACTTTCTGAACTGCTTGGGCACGCGAGTGACGCGTATATCGAACCCACATTTCGCTGTGACTATGGCTACAATATCTTCCTCGGCAAAAATTTCTACGCTAACTTTGATTGCGTCATGCTTGACGTCTGTCCAATTCATATTGGCGATAACTGCATGCTGGCGCCGGGCGTGCATATTTATACCGCTACGCATCCCCTTGACCCTGTCGACCGCAATAGTGGTCAAGAGTACGGAAAACCCGTCACCATTGGCCACAATGTGTGGCTTGGCGGCCGGGCAGTGATTAATCCAGGCGTCACTATCGGCGATAATGCCGTGGTGGCGTCGGGGGCCGTCGTAGTAAAAAATGTGCCGGCAAACGCCGTCGTCGGCGGAAACCCGGCACGGATAATCAAAATGCTGGAGAGCGAAAAACGGTAACTGTTATGCTTTTCTGCAACCAATCTGTTACTTTCCCCATGGATTTACGCAACATAAAATAGTCTTCAGGCTGAGCCCGGTTTGTCACGCCTGGATACGGGCTCATGGCAGAATTTGGGGAATAAGATGACAGAAATACAGCTGCTGCTGAAGAGCACCATTGATGAGCTTAATGTGAAAGAGAAGCGCGACAACCGTCCGCGCTTTAGCATTAGCTTTATTCGCAACCATCCATGGCTTTTTGTCGCCATGTACGCGGCTTTCCTGGCCACGCTTATTGTGATGCTACGTTCCGAAACGCTGGTAGATTCTGTCTGGCTGTTAATTGTGTTATTTGTTCTGCTAAACGGTTTCTTCTTCTTCGACGTCTACCCGCGCTATCGTTATGAAGATATTGACGTTCTTGATTTCCGCGTGTGCTACAACGGTGAGTGGTACAACACCCGATTTGTCCCTGACCAGCTGCTTGAACGCATCCTGCAATCGCCACGCGTCGGCGGCGAACAAAAGGCGCAGCTACAAAAAATGATCGCCACCAAAGGCGAACTCTCCTTTTACGATGTGTTTTCTCTTACCCGCGTCGGTCCAGCGCAATAAGACGGTTCAGCGTCCGTACCGCAGCCATAAAATGCGAGGCGGACGTATTACCGTAGCCCAGAACAAAGCCGCTTCGCGCCGTTTTTACATCGAGGTAAAAACGGCTTAACGCCCCGGGTGCCAGCTGAAACCGCCGGGCCTGCTGCACAATCGCCAGGTCATCCACGTTGTCGATAGCAACGGTCAGGTGCAGGCCCCCCTCGCCGCCAAACAGTTCATAAGGATGCCTGAGCTCTTGAGCCAGAATCTCCCGCAGCTGCTGCTGACGTTTACGGTATAAACGGCGCATGGCGGCTAAATGACGTGCGTAGTGCCCCTCCTCAATGAACAACGCCAGCGCCCTCTGTTCGGCCCGATGGCCGCCGCGTAATAGCGAACCAATGGCGCCACGTGCGGCCTCCGCCAGCGCGGGAGGCATCACCATAAAGCCAATGCGCAGCGCCGGAAATAGCGTTTTGCTAAATGTCCCAAGATAAACCACCGGCGCCTGCCTGGCCATCCCCAGCATGGCCGGAATGGGCTCACTGCTGTAGCGAAACTCGCTGTCGTAATCATCTTCAATAATCCAAGAATCATGCCGTCGGGCATACTCCAGTAGCGCCAGTCGCCTCCCGGCGCTCATCACTGCCCCGCAGGGGTATTGATGGGAAGGTGAAGTAAAGATCAATCGCGGCGCTTCACTATCATTATGACTATCAAAACGCATCCCTTCATGATCAACCGGCACGCCCTCTATATGAAGTCCGGATTTGAGAAAGATGCTTTTTGCTCCCGGATAGCCGGGTTCTTCTACCCATGCCGTATCGCCAGCGACGCTCAGCAAATGCGTGCATAAATCGACGCCTTCCAGCGCACCTTCCGTAATCACAATCTGGCTGGCTTCACAGCGGATCCCCCGCGAGAGCGCAAGGTGGCGGGCAATGGCTTTTCGCAGTACGAGCTCTCCCTGCGCATCGCCGTAGCCCAATAATGCGCTTCCCTCTTCACGCAGTACGCGATCCAGGAGCCGACGCCAGATGGAAAGCGGAAAGTAGTTAACCGCAGGCATTCCCGGCGTAAAGAGCAGCGTGGGTGAATCACGATGGATTGCCGCCGGTAATCCCTGTAAGTATTCAGGGAGCACAATATGGCGCGCCTCAACGTCCCCCTCTCCCTGAGTTCCTAAAGGCGCGACGGACGTCCCCTGGCGGCTACGTAATAAATACCCCTCTATCGCCAGCTGCTCCAGCGCGCCGTTGACGGTGTTGCGCGACAGTCCCAGACGCTGGGCCATGGCGCGCGAGCCGGGTAAACGGCTATCACCTGCCAGCGCCCCCTGCAAAATCGCCTCGCGTAGTGTCTGATAGAGCGTACGCTGCAGGGTTCCACCTCCCCTGCCGCGCAGGGCCTGCTCCAGTAAAGCAAAAAAAGCGTCATCCGGAATATTCATCATCGCTCCTCATGGCACCCTAAAAACATACTCCTGTGGTTCTTTTTATGGAACCAACAAGCGCCTAATCTCGCAGCATTCACCTGCCAAAGGAAAACCTCATGAACCATCTTAATCAATTCGATCAACCCGTTGGCGCAGCCCTGCCCGACTGGCTGCCCCGTCCGCATCCTGAAAGGTTGAATCTGCAGGGCCGCCTTTGCCGCCTTGAGCCATTGCGCTCCACGCACGCCGGTGCGCTGTTTGACGCCCATCGGCTGGCCCCGGACACCCGAAGCTGGACGTGGCTGCTGCGTGAGCCGGATAACAGCGTAGAGGAATACCGCGCGTGGATAGAGCACGTTTCCGGGCAGGCCGATCCCATTCACTTTGCCGTGATAGATCAACGGACAGACCAGCCCGTCGGCTCACTGGCGCTGATGAGAATCGATGCTAAAAATGGCGTTGTTGAAGTCGGCCACGTTCACTTCTCGCCTTTACTAAGCCGGACGGCGATGGCCACCGAGGCTCAATGGCTGCTGATGCATTATATTTTTGCAACGCTCGGCTATCGTCGCTACGAGTGGAAATGCAACAGTTTGAACGAGCCTTCACGCCGGGCGGCGCTGCGGCTGGGATTTCAGTATGAGGGGCGTTTTCGTCAGGCGCTGGTGATAAAGGGCCACAACCGCGATACCGACTGGTTTTCGATTATCGATTCCGAGTGGCCGCAGATTGACAAGGCAATGCAGCAGTGGCTGGCCGCCGACAACTTTAGCGCCGACGGCCGGCAGTTACGAACGCTGGAGAGCTTCCGTTAACGTCTCTTCTTGCGCCCCTGGACGGCCTTAAAGCGAGGATTACTTTTGCAGATAACGTACAGCCGCCCTTTACGCTTGACGATCTGGCAATCCGGGTGGCGCTGTTTCGCGCTACGCAATGAGTTGAGCACCTGCATTATTTACTCCTTTTCGCATCAATAAAACCGCCGAAGCGCTGGCGGAAACGCGCGGTGCTGCCTTCATTGTTGAAGGCCTTCTGTTTGCCGGTGTAATACGGATGCGATTTGGAGGAGACATCGAGCGTTACGTAGGGATACGTCTCGCCTTCCAGCTCAATTTCGCGCTCGGTACGGATCGTTGATCCGACTTTGAAGTATTCATTGGCGCTGGTATCGTGAAAAACCACCGTACGATAATGCGGATGAATATTGGGTTTCATAGCGACCTCAATCATTACGTTATAACATAACATCATGGTACGCCCGGTGAATACAAAGATCAACCCTGAGAATGGAAGGGGCTAAAGGGCGGCGCAGGCCGCCCGTTGCGGATTAAGGATTAAGGATTAAGCTGATGCGCCAGCGCTCTGAGCTGTTCGGCAATAGACTGCAGGTTTTTACCCGGCTCCGTTTTTGGCCCGGTAGAGTGGCGCACGACCAGACGAGCCGGAAGGATAGAAGAAGTATGAGATGTCTCGTGATCGCCGCTATCGAGAAGGCGCCGGACGGCCTCTTTTCCTTGTAAATCAAGATCCAGCGAAACGGTGGTGAGCGCCGGGTAAAAGAACGAACTCTCATAGGTGTCATCATAACCAATAACCGATTTTTCCCCCGGAATTGGCACCTGATGTTGGTGAAACGCGCTCAGTACGCCCAGCGCCATCTGATCGTTACCCACCAGAACGGCGGTAAAGTTTGGCGTCTCCCGCAGCATTTGCAGCGCGCCGGCATAGCCGCTCTGCGCATCCCAGTTACCGCGAATCACCGTGACCGGCTGCAGGCCATATCCCTCAAGGGTCTCAATCCAGCTTTTCAGACGCAGTTTAGCCGATACCGAGCTTTCCGGGCCGGCTAGCAGCGCGATCTCCCGATGCCCCATTTCATAGAGATATTTGACGCTGGCCCGGGTGCCGTCAGCCGGGTTAAACGAAACGTTAAACACGGAGCTGTAGGGGTCAACATCTAAAAACAGACAGACGATATCATCGTTATCAGCGGCAATTTTTTGAGCCAGTTCAGTCTCCAGCGGCACGTTGATGATGACCTTATCCACCAGCTGAGACTTAAGTTCATTAATGGAATCTTGAATACTTTGGTTGACGCTCTCATCGATCATGGAGATGAGCACCTGATAGCCTTCCACATTCGCATAGCGTTTTACCGCAGCAGCCACCTGAGAAGGCGCGTGCAATGCGAGGGAGATGGTGACCAGGCCCACGGTGCGGCTTTGCTTTCCTACCAGCTGCTGCGCCAGGCGGTTTGGGACATAGCGCAGCTCCTCAATGGATTTCTCCACCTTGCTGCGTGTGGCTTTGGATACATTAGCAGATTTATTGAGTACCCTGGACACGGTCTGATAGGAGACGCCCGCATGGCGAGCAACGTCTTCTAAGGTCGCGCTTTTAGACTTCATAGTCCGGTTCCTTATGTTGTTATCCCTGGATTGTAACAGGGGCAATGTGAAAAAACGCTCATCGCCGCGTCCCCCGAACCACAATCATCACAAAAAGTATTACGCTCACAATACAACAAATTGTGAATGGACTCACTAGTCGTAACAAAACCCGCCAATTTATTTGCAGTTAATCACACTATAGCGATCATTTAATTGCCTGAATTCGGGTTTAGGCATTTTATGACATCGGTTATGTGAACGTAATACAAAACAATAAGAGGATAGACATGAACACTACGCTGCGCACACTCTCCGCTGCGTTGGCCGCTGCGCTGATTTCACCATCCGTGTTTGCTGCTTCCGCCACGCTTCCGGGTATCGATTTTCATGGCTATATGCGCGCCGGGGTTGGGGTCTCCGGCGACGGTAGTCAGGCCGAATGGCAAAAAAACAAAATTGGCCGTCTGGGTAATGAGTCCGATACCTACGGCGAGCTGGAGCTGGGATCAGAGGTCTATAAGAAGAATGACGTTAGCTTCTATCTTGATAGCATGGTCAGCATGGTCTCTGACGGTTCTAACGATAACGAAACCACGCTCGATGATGATGCCCAATTCGGCCTGCGCCAGCTCAACCTGCAAATCAAAGGGCTGGTCCCCGGCGATCCGAACGCGGTCATTTGGGGCGGTAAACGCTACTACCAGCGCCACGATCTCCACATCATTGATACCAAATACTGGAACATTTCCGGATCCGGTGCCGGGATCGAAAACTATACGCTCGGCCCGGGGGCCGTTTCATTTGCCTGGATCCGCGGAGATGCCAATGACGTCGACTACCGCGTCGATGGCGATAGCAACGTCAACATTAACTACCTCGACCTGCGCTACGCAGGCTGGAAGCCGTGGGCCGGTTCGTGGACCGAATTTGGTATCGACTACGCGATGCCGAATACCACTAAAAAGCAGGACTCCTACGGTGGTCTATACGATGCTGAAAACGGCGTCATGCTGACCGGTGAAATCAGCCAGGATATGCTGGGTGGTTACAACAAAACGGTGCTGCAGTACGCCAACAAAGGGCTGGCGCAGAACATGGTTTCCCAGGGCGGCGGCTGGTACGACATGTGGAACTACGTCAATGACGCCACCGGATACCGCGTGATTAATACCGGTTTAATTCCGATTACCGAAAAGTTCTCCATTAACCACGTTCTCACCTGGGGCTCCGCGGACAACATCACCGATTACACGGATAAAACGCGCATGCTGTCGCTGGTGGCTCGTGGGCAGTATCAGTTTACCGAATACGTGCGCCTGATTGGCGAAGTGGGCGGCTTTTACCAAAAAGATAGCTACAAGAACAATACTGATTATAAGCAGGCCGGTGAGAAATATACCATCGCGCTGGGCCTGGCCGATGGCCCTGACTTTATGTCTCGCCCGGAACTGCGCATTTTCGCTTCGTATCTGAATGACTCTGAAAACGGTAAACCGTTCGAAGATCAAACTGCCAATAATACGTGGAACTTTGGTGTACAGGTCGAGGCCTGGTGGTAGTCGTCATTTAACTGTTTTATCTCCAGCTGTAAGGTCGTTAATTACCCTCCGGTAATCATTATTGCCATTGAATGCTTTGTTTTCTTTTCGGGATAACTCATTATTGCGTTATCCCGTTTTATTTTATTTACGGCTGGCAAAGTGTTCGTCAAGTAATTGACGCAAAGCATCCGACTGTTTACCGAAAATAGCATGCACCTGCTGCCCAAGGATAATAACGCCAAGCGCTCCCTGCTGCTGTAGCGCCTGAGAGTCAACAATCGACAGATTATTCACCGTGACGCGTAAGCGGGTGATACAGGCGTCAACGTTGACAATATTCGCCTCGCCGCCAAAAGCCTGAATTAAACGTTCAATCTGTTGTTGTTCCGCCGGGCTTAACGTTACCGCCGGACGAGACTGGGAGAAATAATTCAGAAAGGATTTTAAACTCACCATAATAGACTCCTGATAAGCAGATAAAAAAACGCCTGCTCTTGCGAGCAGGCGTGGATAGAGAAAAATTACGCGTGACGGCTGAGAATGCGGCAATCCCACGCTTTTAAGGTCAACGGCGCGTTCAGTGCCGCGCCGGTGAGGCTGTCCTGATAGCCCTGCGGTAAGGTCACCTGCTGCTGCTGCGCGCTGTAGTTTTGCAGGAACACGTAGGTGGTCTCACCGTCCGTCCGTGCGGTCGCCACCACGCCCGGCGGGAAATCGGCTGCCACCGCACGCGGCAGCGACAGCTCTTTACTTATGGCGGTGAAGAAGTCCCGCTGGAAAGCCAGATCGTTGCGCGAAGCGACGTGCCAGGCCTTACCTTTACCCACGTGATTGACGGTGACCGCCGGTCTTCCCGCGTAAAAATCATCGCGGTAGGTCGCCAGCGGCTGCGCCGTTTCGACATGGATCAGTTCACACAGATGGCGTACCTGATACGGTCCCTGCAGGCCCCCTTCATTGCCCGCCAGCCCCTGTACCAGGTTGCGTTCGCCGTCGTTCAGGCAGTCAATCTCTTCCGCCCAAATGCCCAGCAGTTTACGCAGCGGGCCCGGGAAACCGCCGAGATGGCAAAGGTCGGATTCGTTAACAATACCCGTCCAGTATGTTGTAACTAAATGACCACCGTTAGCCACAAACGCTTCGGCGCGTTCGGCAAATCCCTCACGAACCATATACAGCATTGGCGCAATGACCAGTTGATAAGCGCTCAGGTCAACGTCAGCATCGATAACATCAACCGCAATCCCCTGCTCCCAGAACGGACGGTAATGTTCGTTGACGGTATTTTCATACTCCATGCCGAGATTTCGCGGCCCCTGTGCATCATCCAGCGCCCAGCGGTTTTGCTGGTCGAAGATAATCGCCACTTTCGCATCCGTCCGGCAGCCCACGACGCCCGGCAGCTGGCTTAACATCTCGCCGAGCGCCGTCACTTCACGACCCACGCGCGTATCCAGATGACCGACATGATCGATAATCGCGCCATGAAACTTCTCAACCGAACCGCGGCTCTTACGCCACTGGAAGTACTGCACCGAATCCGCGCCGTGCGCCACCGCCTGCAGAGAAGAGAGAATATGCATTCCCGGTTTCTTCAGCTTACTGGTCGGCTGCCAGTTGGTCGCACTCGGGGTGGATTCCATTAATACAAACGGTTTGCCGCCCTTCAGGCTGCGCATCATGTCATGATACATGGCGGTGTAGCAGGCCAGCGTGGTTTCATCTTTATCACGGTGCCACATGGGGTAGCTGTCCCATGAGATAAAGTCCAGCACCTGCGCCAGCTGCCAGTAGTCGTAATCGTAGAAATACTCCATAAAGTTGGTTGTTACCGGCAGCGCAGCATTCGCCGCTTTCAGCGGCGCAATTTCGTGGCGGCAGAAGTCCGTCACCTGAGCGGTATTGAAGCGATGCCAGTCCAGGTTCAGACCATGAATGGAGACTTCCCCCTGCGGGGCCGGAGATTCGATCTGCGACCAGTCGCTGTAGGTGTGGCTCCAGAAGGTGCTCCACCAGGCGTGATTGAGGTTATCCAGCGTTTCATAGCGCGCTTTCAGCCAGTCGCGGAAACGCTCCTGGCACAGGCTACAGTGGCACTCTCCTCCGTATTCATTGGAGATATGCCAGCCCAGCACCGCCGGATGCTGCGAGTAGCGCTCCGCCAGCAGGGAATTTATTTTCAGGGTTTTATCACGGTAGACCGGCGACGACATACAGTGATTATGACGTCCACCGTGCAGCGCAGGCACCCGATCGCGACCGACGCGCAGGACCTGAGGATATTTCTGCGACATCCAGGCCGGGCGCGCGCCGCTTGGGGTCGCGAGAAAGACATGAATGCCGGCGGCATAGAGTTTATCCAGGATACTGTCCAACCAGCCAAACTCAAATACGCCTTCCTGAGGTTCAAGTTTCGCCCAGCTAAATATCCCTACCGACATGACATTACATTTTGCCTGCTGCATCATGGCAATATCTTTATCGATAATATCGGGATAGTTCTCCCACTGCTCCGGGTTATAGTCGGCGCCATGCAATGGCGCATTGACCTTCGGACTCAAAGGCGCAAATTTTTTCATAATAAACATCCTGAAGTGTAAAGCTGAATAATTAATTGAATACCTTCATCGACGGCAATGCTTTTCCCTGGCAATCAAACAGCGCCTGATTTTCCCGGGCATTCCCCTCTTTCCATTCATCATGGATATATTTCATTCCGGCAGGCGTCGCCCAGGTATTTCCCGGTACGGCAATCCACGTCGGCTCCCAATAAAAAATACCTTTACCGCGGTGGTCCGGTACGTCCGCAACGGCCTGCATTAAGTCGTGAATATAATTATATTGCCCCTGTACGGTGGCAGGATAACCGCCATCCTTTTCCTCTTTCTCCTGGAAACTATTTTCGGCGTTGTCGCAGTTTTCCAGGGTATAGGCGTAAGCGGCTTCCACCACTATCACGTCTTTGTTATAGCGCTTGCTGATATCGTCCATATTGGCTTTCAGCGCGCTAATCGGACCATTCCAGTAGGTGTACATCGACAGACCAATGATGTCGTAAGGCACGTTGCGCTTGCTGATTTCATCAAACCACCAGCGGAAGGTGTCGTTTTTCGTGCCTTCGGCCAGATGAAGCATAATTTTAATCTGCTCGCCGCCGGTGAGGTTTTCCTTCAGGCCGTCAATGGCGGCGTTTAGCAGCCCCGCCAGGCGATCGAACTCGCCGCCGCCCTGCCCCCAGCTTTTGCCCTCCGGCCACAGCATACCGCCGTTGATCTCGTTGCCGATCTGGACCATATCCGGCAGCACCCCCTCCTGCTTAAAGCGGGCAATCGTGTCGCGGGTGTAGTCGTGGATCGTGGTTTTCAGCTGCGGATAATCCATTTTCTCCCAGGCCTTCGGCTTGAACTGCTTGCCCGGATCGGTCCAGAAATCGCTGTAGTGAAAATCAAGCAGCAGCTTCATACCCTGCGCTTTTGCGCGCTTCGCCAGCGCCAGCGTCGCCGCCAGATCGTTATCGCCGCCGCCGTAGCGCTGACCCTGGGCGTCTTTTGGATCCACCCACAGGCGCAGGCGAACATAGTTCACGCCGTCGGCCTTCAGAATCGCGATCGGATCCTGCGGCTGATTGTTGTGGTTAAAGAACTTCGCGCCGTGCTTTTCCGCATCCAGCAGCGTAGAGATATCCGCGCCTTTAATAAAATCAGCGGGCATATTGCTAAACGCCTTCGTTTGCAGCGCATCTGCCGCCAGCGTACCGGCGGAAAAACAGCATGCCAGAGAAACAGCAAGCCACGCGGGTGTTAATCTTTTCATGGGGTTATCCTTTTGTACTGCCTGAGGTGAGGCCGGAAACAAAGTATTTTTGTAGCGCCAGATAGAGAATTGCCACCGGGACGGCAATCAGCACCGCGCCCGCCGCGTAGGTGGTGTAGCTGGCGCCCATTTTCTGCGCCACCAGGTTATACAGGCCAATCGGCAGCGTGTATTTATCCGGGGTACGCAAAATGGTGCTGGAGAGGATGAAGTCCCCCAGCGGGCCGGTAAATGAAAACAGCGCCACCACCGCCAGAATCGGCTTCGACAGCGGCATAATGATTTCGATAAAGATGCGGAAGCTGCTGGCGCCATCCATCCGCGCGGATTCATCCAGATCTTTGGGGATCGCGTCCAGATACCCCTTCATGAGCCAGGTATTCATCGGGATCATGCCGCCAACGTAGATCAGCACCAGCGCCAGATGGCTATTGATCAACCCCAGCAGCTGAGAGAGAACAAAGATCGCAATCAGCGCCGAGAACTGCGGGATCATCTGCAGCAGCAGAAACAGCATCAGCCCGTTCTGCCGCCCTTTGAAACGAAAACGGGAGAACGCATAGGCCGTGAAGCTCACGCTGATTAAGGTCAACGCCATGGTCATGAAGCTGATTTTCATCGAGTTCCAGTACCAGGTGAGATAATTCACATTGCCGTTAAACAGATCCGCGTAATGCTGGAACGACAGGTTTTCAGGAATAATCGACGTACTCAGCAGACTGTTCCCGGCGTTCAGAGACGCCCCTACCGTCCAGACCAGCGGATATATAATGATCGTCGATACAAAGAGGACCACCAGCCAGGTGAGAGACAGGCGAATCCACTTTTCGCGTTTAATACTCGGTGATTTAGCCATGTTGCTTCCCTTACGCCATGTCGTCGTTTTTGAAGGATTTCGTGGCGCGGAACTGCCACAACGCCAGGCCGACGACAAAAATCGACAGCAGAATCGTGATGGTGGCCGCGATGGCGTATTGCGAAGACGACATCGTTAATTTGTAGATCCACGACACCAGAATATCCGTACCGCCGGCATTCGACCCGGCTACCGCCGGTCCGCCGTTATTGAACAGGTAGATGATATTGAAGTTGTTAAAATTGAAGGTGTACTGAGTGATGATGATCGGCGCAATGGAGTAGAGCACCAGCGGCAGAGTAATGGTCCGCAGGCGGGTAAACGCGCTGGCGCCATCCATGGTGGCCGCTTCATACAGATCGTCCGGGATCGCCTGCAGGACGCCGGTGGTCATGGCGAAAACAAACGGAAAGCCCAGCCAGGTTTGCATCATGATCAGCGCCGTTTTAGTCCAGAACGGGTCGGTCAGCCAGGCCTTCGGCGTGATGCCAAAGAAGGACAAAATGGCGTTGTTAATCACCCCGAATGAATCATTGAACATGCCGGCAAAAACCAGAATCGTCACGAAGCCCGGCACCGCCCACGGCAGAATGAAAATTGTGCGGATCATCGGCTTAAAGCGCAGATCTTTCTGGTTGACCAGAATCGCCAGCAGCACGCCGACGGTACATTGCAGGGTCGTCGCCAGCAGCGTCCACACCACCGTCCACTGCAGTACGTCAAAGAAGGTCGAGCGCCAGATGGATAATGTGAAGATATTGATGAAGTTTTTGAATCCCACCCAATCCACCAGCTTCGCCGGCGGCGTGTGATAAAGGTTGTAGTTAGTAAAGGCGATAGCAAAACCAAACAGGATCGGGAAGATGACCACAAACACCAGCAGTATGAAGCCGGGCGTGATCATCAGATACGGGAAACCCTCGCTGAGCAGCATCTGATACTGCTTGCGTACGCTATTCAGCGCCATGCCTTCATCGCGCTTTTTGCCGTTAACCCAGGCATCGCGCAGCGAGAGGAAATAGACCAACAAACCGAATGCGGTAATCAGTACGCTGATTATCCCTTCCGCCAGCAGGAAAATAGAGTTATCCCGCGGGACTTCCTCGCCTAAGGTATATAACCCCCACAGGCCTTCGCTGAGAAAGTCATAGAAAATGCTCATAAAACTGCTCAGCAGCACCAGGAAGACAATCCCCTTCAGCCACTGGCGGTGATAAAACTGCCCAAAACCCGGCACGATAGCCAGCAACAGGCCGCACCACGCATGGCGTCCTGCGCCGCGCGCTTCGGCAATATTTTCGCTGGGATTGATAATCACACACGACTCCTTCTGAAAACGGGAGGACGGCCCTCCCGTTCTGTTACATCACCGAATTATTGATTGCTGGCCTGCATGGCTTCGATCTGCATCTTGATCTGCTTTTCAGCGTTATCGAGCGCCGCCTTCGGCTCCTGTTTACCGGTCAGGCTAAGCTCGAGCGCGGCGTTCGCCGGGCCCCATACCTCTCCCATTTCCGGGATCCCGGGCATCGCCGTCGCCCGCGCTGACTGCACCGCCACCGCGCTGGCCTTTTCGTCATTCTTAATCAGCGGATCGTCAATCATGGCCTTCAGCGGCGGGATTTCTCCGGTGGCGACATAACGCGCTTTCACGTACTGCGGCTGGTTGATGAACTCGATAAACTGCTGCGCCAGCGCTTTATCTTTACTCCACGTCGAGACGACATAGCCCTTCACGCCGAGGAAGGAGCTCATCGGTTTGCCATCCGGCAGCGTCGGCAAAGGCGCGACGCCATAATGAATGCCTGCCGCTTCATACGGCTGGAAGGCCCACGGGCCGTTAATCACCGCAGCCGCTTTCTTCTCGGTGAACAGCGAGTCGATGGCGTTCAGCCCGTTATCGCCGAGGATCCCCGCCGGGAATACCTTGTCGGTGTAGAATTTTTTCAGGAAAGTCACCGCTTCCACCGCGCCTGGCTTATTCAGGCCGACATCCTGCGGGTTGAAGCCGCCTTTGTCGTTTTTGCCAAAGATATAGCCGCCCATTGGGCCAATAGCGCCCCAGCTGTAATAGATCTGGTCAAACTTCGCCAGCAGGCCGTACTTACCCTCTTCGCGCTGCTTCTTCGAATAGTCGAACCAGTCCTGCAGGCTATCCAGCGGCTTATCGATCAAGTCTTTGTTGTAAATCAGCACCAGGGTTTCCACCGCTTTCGGTACGCCGTAAAGCACGTTATCCATATGGAACGCGTTGATTGATGCCGGCGTAAAGGCCTCCTGCTTCGCCTGGTCCAGCGTCAGGGGAGACAGCAGTCCCTGGACGACCGCACCGCCTAGCTGGTCATTAGGGATCACCAGCACGTCCGGGCCAATGCCCGCCGGGCCATCAAGGCGCAGCTTTTCAAGCTGCTGGGCGTACGGCATTTCCTGCACGTTCACCTTAACGTTGAACTGCTTTTCAAAATCGCTTACCGCGGCCTTAATGCCGTCGGATTTTTTGATGTCTTCCCAGACGTTGAGCTGTCCGGCCGCGTGCGCCTGCAGGCTAACCAGCTGCCCGGCAGCCAGAGTAGTAAGGATCAGTGCAGCAAGAGTGTTCTTTTTCATTATCAACCTCATGTGAAGGTATAACAATTTAATGGTTTTTATTGGGCGATGTGACTTCCGAGAATCTTTCAGTTAACTGATAAACGGTGATTCATAAACAAATATGCCGTTATTCCTGATTTGTTATACGGTACGCTTTGAATGCTGACAAAACTACTGAAAGCTGCCAGTTGTGTGATCGTGATTGCAGAAATGAAACATCGATATAGGGCGCTAAAACTCTGGAAGTTATAGTCACTGCATGATTTTAGTGTCGTTGAGCATCGCCCGGCTGAATTGTTACACGTTATACAAATAATGCGTCACAGCCCAAATCCCAACGGCAAAAACGGCTACTAACCCGGGGAATGTTGATGTCCAATATACGACTGAGGAATGTCACCAAACGGTTCGGCAGTACAGTGACGCTGCATCAGGTAAATCTTGATATTGAAGATGGCGAGTTTGCGGTTTTCGTCGGTCCGTCAGGCTGCGGCAAATCGACGCTACTGCGAATGATTGCCGGTCTCGAAGAGGTGAGCGAAGGTGAAGTGCTTATTGGCGATGAGGTGATGAATGATGTCGTTCCTGCCCATCGCGGCGTCGCCATGGTATTCCAGTCCTATGCGCTCTACCCGCATATGACGGTAGCGGAAAATATGGGCTATGGCCTGAAGGTGAATAAAGTGCCAAAAGATGAAATTCGCCGCCAGGTTGAAATGGTGGCGAAAACGCTGCAGCTCTCTCATCTGCTGGATCGCAAACCTAAGCAGCTTTCCGGCGGCCAGCGCCAGCGCGTGGCGATCGGTCGCGCCATCGTGCGTAATCCACGGGTGTTTATGTTTGATGAACCCCTCTCCAACCTGGATGCCGAGCTGCGCGTTGAGATGCGTCTGCATATTGCTAAACTGCATCATGAACTCAAAACCACCATGGTTTATGTCACCCACGATCAGGTTGAAGCGATGACGCTGGCCGATAAAATCGTGGTGATGAACTACGGCAAAGTTGAGCAGATGGGCTCGCCGATGTCGTTGTATTACAACCCGGTCAATAAGTTCGTTGCGGGATTTATCGGTTCGCCGAAAATGAACTTCCTGCCCGCGACGGTCACCGCATGGCAGCCGGGCCAGCTTAGCGTGAAGATGGCGCAAGATCATAATCTGACGCTCAATATCACCACATCGCCGCTGCAGCCCGGCGCTGCCGTTACCCTCGGTATTCGCCCTGAACATCTCTCAACTGATGTGAATATCGGTACCGTAGTTGAGTTTCAATGTGAAGTCGTGGAGAGACTGGGTAACAACACCTATCTGTTCGGCCAGTGCTACGGCCACGATAACGTCAAAATTCTGCTGCCCGGCGACGTTCATTTCCGTCCATGGCAGAAGATAAGGGTCGCGTTTGACGATCGCTACTGCATGGTCTTCGACGAAAACGACCAGCGGATTAGCGCTGACATCGCTGCGCCGGACGCCCATTAAGCGCAACATATGACTGTCATGATTGCGTTTTAGAATATGAATCTGTGCTGACAACGTTTATTGCCAGCATACCAGCCCTCGTTTTTCTCCGCGACGCTCCAGGCCTTGGGCGTCGCGGTTCATCCACTGTTAGCCCGAATTCGTTGCTATCTTGCGGTTCGGGCCTTTTTCTACCCCGTGCTGAATCCTCTTTTATCTTTCGCGTATACTCATCGAACCCCTCAATAAAATAAGGAAATACTCATGACGACCCGGCATCAGGTGAGTCTGGTTACAGGGGTATTGATACTGGCCATTATCCTGCCGGTCGCGCTGAGCATCTGGCTGGCAATGCAGCAGGCCAAAGAGCAATTTTATAGCGAACTGGACAACTTTTCCGTCCGCGTACTGGCCCGCGTTCAGCAGGTTGCCGATCAGGCAAGAGAGGCGCTGAACGAAGCTGATGCGCATGCGGCTACCACCTGCAGTCCGCAGCATTTGCTCACGATGCGACGGATCGCCTATACCCATCGCTACGTTCAGGAAGTGCTGTGGTTACATGAGGGTATTCCGCAGTGCTCTTCCCTCGAAGATCATCAGGTTTCGGTTACCTTTCCTGCCCCCGACCACATCACGGCCGATGGCTATCGTACCTGGCTTACCTCAGTTAACGACCTGGGTCTGAAACATAAAATGACGGCCATGGGCAGCGAGCATCACGTGGTGATGATCGATCCCGAGTCGTTTATCGATGTCATTCCATTAGGCCATGAACAGATTCACACGCTCTTGTTCGGCACGCAGCGCAATCAAATCATTATTAGCAGTAAACCGCTCAACGCTGCCGTCTGGGAGAGAATTAAGCATCAGTATGCCAGGACCCTAACCCTCGATAGCACCGTTTATCGTCTTCATCGTCTCCCGGAGCTGGGGCTGGCCATTGCCACCTGGTCCTCGACGGTGCCGCTGCAGAAAAAGCTACATCAGCAGCTGATGCTGTGGCTACCGATTGGTCTGTTCACCAGCCTTCTGGCCTCATTTCTGCTGCTTCGCCTGCTGCGGAGGCTGCGCTCACCGCGTAATGGGATGCTGGACGCGCTGAATTCCCATGCCATTCAGGTCTATTACCAGCCCATTATTTCGCTGCAGAGTGGAAAGATCGTCGGCGCGGAGGCGCTTGCTCGCTGGAGGCAGCCCGATGGCAGTTTCTTATCGCCGGATATTTTTATTCCGCTTGCCGAACAAACCGGGCTGATTACCCGCTTAACCGAAGATATTGTACGGAAAATATTTACCGATCTCGGTACCTGGCTGCGGCAGCGTCCGGAGATACATATCTCGATAAACCTGTCGGTTGATGATTTGCGTTCGCCAAAGCTGCCGATGCTGTTACAGGAGCAGCTTCAGCGCTGGGGCATCAGCGCTCAGCAGATCATTCTGGAAATCACCGAGCGCGGTTTTGTCGACCCGCAAACCACTCTGCCAGTCATCGCCGGCTATCGTCAGGCCGGACACCGTATCTCCATCGATGACTTCGGCACCGGCTATTCCAGCCTGAGCTATTTACAAAAGCTGGACGTTGATACCCTGAAAATCGATAAAGCATTTGTCGATACGCTGGAGTGTGAATCGCTGACGCCGCACATCATTGAAATGGCGAAAGCGCTCAATCTGGCGACCGTCGCAGAAGGCGTCGAAACCGAAAGCCAACGCGACTGGCTGCGCATGCATGGCGTGCTGTATGCCCAGGGCTGGCTTTATAGTAAGGCGCTGCCAAAAGAGAAATTTATTCTGTGGGCCGAGAATAACCTTAAGGCGTATTCATCGCCGTCCGGAACACATGATGACTGAGCCTATTTCAGATAGGATTTTATCACCTGCATCACCACATCAAGGTCAGCCTCACGCTGACCTTCTTCCGGCTCCTTCACGACATGATCCGTTAAATGCCCCTGGATAACCTGCATCATCATGCCGTTTACCGCACCGCGAATGGCAGCCAGCTGCTGTAGAACCTCTGCGCATTCATGCTCGCGGTTAAGCATTTTTTCCAGCGCGGCGCTTTGCCCCTGAATTTTCTTCAATCGGGTCAATAACATCTTCTTGTGACGAACGGTATGTGACATTACGCGATCCACTATTTGATTAATCGATCGTTTCCACTAACGACCCTTGTATGCAATCAGAACAGCATAACATGCCCTACTCCCCCCGAGTATTTTTCTACTGGGGGGTAGTATTAATGTACTGGGGGGGAGTAGCATACAAGCACTTTTTAGTTAGGGATCACGTTATGAACGATTTCGCTTCACTCCTGCAGCAGGGCAACGCCTGGCTATTTATTCCCAGCGCGATTCTGCTGGGCGCGCTGCACGGCCTTGAGCCCGGGCACTCAAAAACCATGATGGCGGCATTTATCGTGGCGGTGCGGGGAACATTAAAGCAGGCGGTGCTGCTGGGGCTGGCGGCGACGGTATCGCATACCGCGGTGGTCTGGCTGGTGGCCATGGCAGGCCTGTGGTTCGGCCGCGGCTGGAATGCACAAACGTCGGAACCCTTGTTTCAGCTAATCTCAGGGGGCCTTATCGTACTGATTGCCTGCTGGATGCTGGCGCGTACCTGGCGCGAATCGCGTTCACATACCCATACCCATGACCATGAACATGAACATGAACATGAACATGAACATAAACATGAACATCATCACGATCGCCACCTTGCGTATCAACATCATCCTCACGCTCACCAACCTTCGCGGGTTGCCGCCGATGACTGGCAGGACGCCCATCAGCGCGCGCATGCGCAAGCGATCAATCGCCGCTTTAACGGCCAGCGGGTCACCACCGGGCAGATCGTCTTGTTCGGACTGACCGGGGGACTCATTCCCTGCCCGGCATCCATTACCGTGCTGCTCATTTGCCTGCAGTTGAAAAAGTTCTCGCTGGGGGCAACCCTGGTACTGGGGTTTAGCGTTGGGCTGGCGATCACCCTGGTGGCTTCCGGCGCAATTGCCGCCCTCAGCCTGAAGCACGTGGCAAACCGCTGGCCCGGGCTGAACGATCTCTCGCGCAAAGCGCCGTGGATTTCCGGCACCCTGATTATGGTGGTGGGTTTTTATATGCTGCTGCATGGCTGGAGTCATCTGTAGCGCGTCTATCGCCATCCCCAAAAGCTATGGGGATGGCAAAGATGAATTACTCATCCAGAAGCGGGGCAAAGCCGCCGTATATCATTCGTTTTCCATCAAAGGGCATCGATTCGCCAAACTCTTTCATCCGCGGGTCGGCCATCATTTTGGCATTCGCGGCATCGCGAACCTCTTTAGAGGGATACTCAATCCAGCTGAACACCACCTCTTCACTCTCTTCCGCTTTCACCGCCAGGCGAAAATCGGTCAGCTTGCCATCCGGGACATCATCCGCCCAGCACTCGACCACACGGAGTGCGCCAAACTCTTTAAATAATGGCGCGGCCTTTGCTGCCATCTCGCGGTATGCCTCCTTATTTTCCGCCGGTACGGCAACGACAAAACCATCAACGTACTTCATGAGTCTGCTCTCCGAAGTGAACAGTACGGCCGGAGAATCCGGCCGTATCTGAATTGATAAGTTTAGTCTCCAGGTCTGATGGCAGCGTAAAATCAGGAGATAGCCTCACCGGGTTTCGCCAGAGCCTTCCGCGCGGCTGGCTGATGAAACCACGGCAGACACAGCTGGATTAGCGGGCCGATAGTTAACGCATAGAGTACGGTTCCCACGCCAAACTTGCCGCCCATCATCCAGCCAATCAGCAGGACCGAAACTTCAATCGCGGTGCGGATACCGCGCAGCGACCACCCCGTACGAGCATGCAGACCGGTCATCAGCCCATCGCGCGGCCCGGGACCAAAGCCCGCGCCAATATACATCCCCGTCGCCAGCGCGTTCAGTACGATAGCGCCCGCCAGCAGCAGGCTACGCGCCACCAGCGAATCCAACGGCGGCAGCACGGCTAAGGTCGCGTTTGCCGCCAGCCCCAGCACAATCACGTTGCTCACCGTACCTAGCCCCGGCATTTGCCGTAGCGGGATCCACAGCAGCAGCACTGCCGCTCCCGTCAGGATCATGACCGTACCAAAATCCAGATTAAACTGCTTACCGATCCCCAGATGAAAAACATCCCACGGATCGGCCCCCAGATTGGCATGCACAAATAACGCGGTCGACACGCCGTACAGGACCAGACCAATGTAAAGTTGCAGCAAGCGACGTACCATTTTTCACCTCAGGACAATTGCGATTTCCCTTATCATCAGTAAAAATGGATTGATAATTAATGGCCAGTTTTTAAAAAGTGGATTGCTATGTTATCTCGTCGCTTTGGTGCACAATCTCTGGTACGGCTGCTCGGTCACTGGCAGGAGTCCACTTCTCGCACGCCTATCTGGCGTCAGCTTGCAGAAGCGCTGCGCCTGCTCATTCTCGATGGCCGCCTGGCGCTGGAAACGCGACTGCCCGGGGAACGTGAACTGGCGGCTGCCCTGAATATCAGCCGCACCACGGTTGCCAGCGCGCTGGGTCAGCTTCGGGAAGAAGGCTATCTCTACAGCCGTCAGGGAAGCGGTTCGCGGATCGCCTTGCCGGAGCGTCCGGTAGAGGCGGCGGCCAAACAAACGGACCCGCTATCGGTGAATCTGGCCGTTGCCGCCCTTAGCGCCGGCCCCGAGATCCATCAGGCCTACAGCCAGGCCTTAAAGATCATGCCTGAACATTTATCCAACACCGGTTACGATCAACAAGGGCTCCCGCTTCTGCGCGAAGCCATCGCCCGCCGCTATAGCGAACGCGGGCTGCCAACCCGCAGCGATGAAGTAATGATCGTCAACGGGGCCCTGAGCGGCTTTGGGCTGGTACTGCGTTTATTCACCGGGCCCGGCGATCGGGTGGTGGTGGATGCGCCAACTTACCCCATGGCGCTTAGCGCGATACAGGGCGCATCATGTCGTCCGGTTAGCGTGGCGTTACCGCAACAGGGATGGGATTGCGATGGTCTGGCGGCAACGATTGCCCAAACGGCTCCGCGTCTGGCCTGGCTGATGCCGGATTTTCATAATCCCACCGGCCGCTGTATGGATAGCGCAACGCGCCAGCGGGTAGCGGACATCGCCGCACAAACCCGCACCACGCTGGTGGCAGACGAAACGATGGTGGATTTATGGTATGACGCCCCGCCGCCGCCGCCTCTAGCGGCATTTAATCCTGATGCCCCGGTAATAACCATCGGTTCAGCGGGAAAAAGCTTCTGGGGCGGCCTGCGCATAGGTTGGATCCGCGCCTCTTCGCGAACCATTGCTTCGCTGGTTCAGGCGCGCGACTCTCTCGATCTCGGCTCCCCGCTGCTGGAACAGCTGGCCTGCTGCTGGTTGCTTGAGAATGAGCACAGGCTGCTACCGTCACGGCGCGCCATGCTGGCGACTCGCCGGGATATGTGCGGCGCGCTGATGGCGGAATATTTTCCCCACTGGCGCTTCACGCCGCCGGAGGGAGGACTCTCTTTTTGGGTGGAATTACCGGGAATGCTGGCGACGCTCTTTTCCGTTCGCGCTGAAAGCCGGGGAATTCACATCGGGACGGGAACTCGCTTTGGCCTGGCCGGCGCGTTTGATCGCTATTTGCGTTTACCCTTTACCCTTTCGGATGACGAACTGCGCAGCGCGTTTACGACATTGCAGCCGTTGTGGCATAGTCTGACTGAGCAGAAAGAGAGTTTCCGCCTGAGGAAAATCATTTAAGAAAATATCGACGGGCTGGAGCCAGCCCGTCAAAAACCATCATCCATGACGCATATGAGATGTTTTTATAAAATTGCGCTTCAATTTTGTCTTTCTGACGTGTCAGCCCGATGACAAAATTGCAATAGTTTCATTAATGCTGACGCGGGATCGGAAACCCTTTCAGAGAAATAATAAAGCCGTCTTCATCTTTTTTTATTTTTGCCCCTGTGTCACACCAGTCGGAGGCAATGCGAAAGAACTCATCGCTACCGATATTCCAGTTCAGGCGTACGTGCTTAACGTATCCGGAACGCAGCATATCGCAGGCTTCGCTATAGTTGCTGGCTGTAGAGAGTTGTTGTTTCATTTTTTCTTCTTCAGAATTTTACGTAATGCTTTGATTTCTTTAGGGGTTAATGGAGACGTTTCCTCTTCGGTATGCTGGCTATCGATATCTTCTTCCGAAACCCCCGCCTCGTCTGCTGATTCCGCTACCTGAAAGGCCAGCAGCAGCAGTTTCTCCGTAGCTGTTCCTAAATTTTCGTTATTTTCTTCCGCATACTGACGCAGCTTTTCTTTTAACTCGCCATCAATTTTTACGTTCAGAACCACAGTGGTCATAGTCACGCTTCCCGTGAAATAAAATCATCATATAATTAATACACGAAGTTAACATGCTGATCCAGAGATATATTTTTAGCTTATATCAAACAACATTTTCCCATGAATAATCTGCACGTTATATATGACATAAAGATGACAATAATATTTCAGTTAAATTTCAAATTTATGACGTAGTAAATTTTTGGCATAAGAAATAGAGGGTTTAGAAACCAAAAATACACACAATCTATTTGTGGATATTAAATATGAAGGCTGAGAGAAACGATGGAATGAATGCGTATAGCGAGAGGGCACCCTGAAATGGGTGGGGGCCCTGCCAGCTACATCCCGGCACACACGTCGTCTGCTCTGGCTGCTTCCTTCCGGACCTGACCTGGTAAACAGAGTAGCGTTGCGGGAGAACCAACAGAGCCCCCATTGAGAGCGCTAGTTACCTAACGCGCTGGCGCATTATCCCTGCTGAACCCCTGAATTGCAAGCCGCCGGCGATTGGGTGCTGGTTTATTGCGCAAAGTCTCGTCTGCAGCGGCTTTTCACCGTAAAATGGCCCCGATCCCCTTATGAGATTGCGAGCACACTCTCAGCGGAAATCCTCGCCAGCGGCCATAATGAGGCTTATCTACCGTCTTTTTTAATCAACGCACTATCTCAATGGTATATGCATGAGCGAATCACCGCGTTTAATCACTACCCTGGCGATGCCGGCCATCGCCGAAGTGACCGTTTCCTTCCGCGGTTTAAACTTTCTGCGTCCGGAGGTCATCCTCGATTTTGTGACGATTAGCAATAATCAGCTGCTCGCCGTCACCCCGGTCGCGCTGCTCTACTCTACCGTCGGCGTCCTTCAGCACATTGAATTACGTAAACTCCCTATCGACGTCAGCGGTCGCGTGGTGTATCCGATATCAACGCTTAAGCTTCCGGCAATGCGCGCAAAGCTGGTGATTAACGCCCAGTCAAAACGCCTGAAGTTTCTTGAAACACTGCTGAGCAATACGGCGAATGAAAATGTTCATGGCATGCAGGTGCTGGGTCTGGCGCTGGAATTTACCATCGTTAAATCGGCCTGACCCGCTATCTGTACAGCCCGTCATACAACGCTTATCCTGAGCCTTTTCCGGCAACAGGACGTACTATGGATTCTCACGATACTTTTCCGCAGCGGGTCTGGCAGATAGTCGCCTCGATTCCAGAGGGATACGTTGCCACCTACGGCGACATTGCTCATCTGGCGGGTTCACCGCGAGCGGCTCGCCAGGTGGGCGGAGTATTAAAGCGCCTGCCGGAAGGATCGACTCTCCCCTGGCATCGGGTCGTCAACCGCCACGGCGATATCTCCCTTACCGGACCAGATCTGCAGCGCCAACGCCAGGCGCTACTGGCGGAGGGCGTCCAGGTTTCAGGCAGCGGACATATTGATCTCCAGCACTACCGCTGGATTTATTGAAGGCAAAAAAATGCCCCTGTAAAGGGGCATGGTGGGGAGTTACTGGGCAGCAGGAGCGCTGTTGTTCGCCACCGGCACCGCCGTTTGCTGAACCGGCACCAGCACCAGATCGGCCCGGTTACCGCCCTGGTTAATCACCGTCTGCACGGTATCGGTAATAAACATCAGCTGACCGTTAACGGTAATCGCCGCGCTGAGAAGAATGCGGGCATTAGGCTGAATTTGCGCCTGGTTATAGGGCAGGACAAAGTTAAACGGCGCCTGCTTCCCTTCGGTCCTTACCGCTTTTTGCGACAGCACGTGCGCTGGCGCATCGGCCAGAGACGCATCCGACAGGGTTACGGTCAATACCGCGTCCGGCGGTAACGCCACGCGCTGTCGAATATTGATGGTCCCGGATACGTTAGGCTGCTGCTGCGAGGAGCTTAGTGAGGCAATGCCATAAGGATCGGGCGCCGCCTGGTTCGCTGCATTGCTGTTGTGGTTGTTCGCACAGGCAGACAGCGTAGCCGCTACGGCTAAAGCACTTAACATATAGGCAAATTTCATTCTTTTCTCCTTTTCATCCCTTCTTTAACAGGAGTACATCCAGCCACAATCGGGGACAGGACATTAGTATCGTGAATAAGTGTGGCACAGATCTCAGATCTCTTCCTGGAAAAGAGCCCATATTCAGATTATTGAACCCATCGGACCACTTGCGATTCCAGGTTATACTTTGCCTCAATAACGCGCTGCGCCAGGCAGTCATCATTGATTGAGGATAACTATGAGTCAGGCACTAACCCATTTGCTGGCATTGTTAAATCTGGAAAAAATTGAAGAGGGATTGTTCCGCGGACAGAGCGAAGATCTGGGATTGCGACAGGTCTTTGGCGGCCAGGTAGTGGGTCAGGCGCTGTATGCGGCAAAAGAGACGGTGCCCTCAGAACGCCTGATTCACTCGTTTCACAGCTACTTCCTGCGTCCCGGCGATAGCCTGAAACCTATCATCTATGATGTTGAAGTCCTGCGCGATGGCAATAGCTTCAGCGCCCGCCGGGTGGCGGCGATTCAAAACGGGAAGCCCATTTTCTATATGACCGCCTCTTTCCAGGCGCCAGAACCCGGCTATGAACATCAGAAAACTATGCCAGCGGCACCCGCTCCGGACGCGCTTCCCTCCGAAACGGATATTGCCCGCAAGCTGGCCCACCTGCTGCCGCCGCAGGTCAAAGAGAAATTTCTCTGCGATAAACCGCTGGAGATTCGCCCGGTCGAATTCCATAACCCTCTGAAAGGACACGTTGCAGAACCAACGCGTCAGGTCTGGATCCGCGCCAACGGCGCAGTGCCGGAAGATCTCCGCACCCATCAGTCTCTGTTGGGCTACGCTTCGGATTTTAACTTCCTGCCCGTTGCCCTGCAGCCTCACGGCGTCGGTTTTCTGGAGCCGGGCATGCAGGTTGCCACCATCGATCACTCAATGTGGTTCCACCGCCCGTTCAACATCAACGACTGGCTGCTGTACAGCGTTGAGAGCACCTCCGCCTCCAGCGCGCGCGGTTTTGTCCGCGGCGAGTTCTACACTCAGGACGGTACGCTGGTGGCTTCCACGGTGCAGGAAGGCGTCATGCGTAATCGCAACGCATAAAAAAGCAGAGCCTCCCCGAGGGGAGGCTCTGCAGCTTCAGGAGATAACTCGTTTTATCAGGCGTTGTAGGCGTTTTCGCCGTGGCTGTTTACGTCCAGCCCTTCACGCTCTTGATCTTCCGGTACGCGCAGGCCAACGGTCATATCGGCAACCTTGTAACCGATAAAGGCGACGACGCCTGACCAGACGATGGTGATACCGATGCTTTCCAGCTGTACCAGAACCTGATGGCCCATGGTGACGCCTTCCGCGTAGCCCACACCGCCCAGAGAAGTCGCGGCGAAGATACCGGTCAGGATGCAACCTACGATACCGCAGACGCCGTGGACGCCAAACACATCGCACGGGTCATCAACGCGCAGCCAGCGTTTCAGAACGGTGACGCCCCACAGACCCGCAAGGCCCGCAGCGATACCCACAATCAGCGAGCCGCCGACGCCAATGTAGCCACAGGCCGGAGTGATGCCGACCAGACCGGCAATCGCCCCTGAACAGGCGCCCAGCAGTGACGGCTTGCCGCGGGTTGCCCACTCGCCGAAGGTCCATGCCAGGATAGCCGCCGCCGTTGCAACCACGGTGTTAACGAACGCCAGACCGGCAATTTCGTTCGCCGCGCTTGCTGAACCGGCGTTAAAGCCGAACCAGCCAACGTAGAGGATGGCGGTGCCGGTGAAAACCATCGGCAGGTTATGCGGTTTGAACGCTTCTTTACCAAAGCCGACGCGTTTGCCCATCATGTAGGCGCCCACCAGCCCCGCGACCGCGGCGTTGATGTGAACAACCGTACCGCCGGCGAAATCAAGCGCGCCGTGCGTAGCCAACAGACCGCCGCCCCATACCATGTGCGCAATCGGCACATAAGAGAGCGTCATCCATACCACAACGAATATCAGTACCGCCGAGAAGCGAATACGTTCCGCCAGCGCACCGACGATCAGGCCAACGGTAATACAGGCAAAGGAGCCCTGGAAAGCAACGTGGATGTACTGATAGAAGCTCCCCATCAGCGCTTTCAGTTCAATATTTTTCAGCAGTACCCAGTCGAAGTTGCCGAAGAAGCTGCCGCCAGCGCCGAAGGCCAGCGTGTAGCCATAAACCACCCACAGTACGCAGACCAGCGCAAACGTCACGATGACCTGCGTCAGCATGGAGAGAACGTTTTTACCGCGGATCAGCCCGCCGTAGAACAGCGCGATGCCCGGAATCGTCATAAACAGCACCAGCGCGGTGCAAATCATCATAAAAGCGTTGTCGGCTTTGTCCGCGACCGCCGGTGCGGCCATCGCCAGCCCCGGAAGAAGAGCCAACGCTCCCAGACCTGTTTTCATTGTTGCTATCTTCATTGTTTCGTTCCCCATCACTGTGTGGTCTGAAAGTTACAGTGCCGCTTCGTCTGATTCGCCGGTACGGATGCGAATCACGCGCTGCAGCTCGGCGACAAAGATTTTGCCGTCGCCAATCTTTCCGGTGTAAGCCGCTTTACTGATGACATCGACGACTTCGTCCAGCTGATCGTCGGCAATCGCGACGTCAATCTTCACTTTCGGCAGAAAATTGACGCTATATTCCGCGCCGCGATAGAGCTCCGCGTGGCCTTTCTGACGGCCGAACCCTTTAACTTCAGTGACCGTCAGGCCCTGAATACCCATTGAAGATAATGCTTCACGCACGTCTTCCAGTTTGAATGGTTTGATTACCACGGTAACCAGCTTCATAAGTCCCCTCCAGTCAGAATTCGGTAATGGCCGCAGCTAACACGTTTCTAATAAAGCAAGGGCTATGCCAGAAATGAAAAAGGACCGCCAGGCGGCCCTTTTTGAGGAGGAAGGAGAATAATTCGGCGGAAACGAAGCGGCAAAATGCCTCTTTTGCCTGAAACTGCACCATTTCAGTGCGCAGCTTGTGACGATTTTGCACCACCTCAGGCCGCGGCGGCGCCGCTGCCTGTTTATGGTGCATCAGGCGATAAGCGACTCTTCCTGCGCGCTGGCCGCCAGCTCTTCGCCAGCCAGCTGCAGCTGATACATCTGCCAGTAGCGGCCTCTGGCCGCCAGCAGCTGCTGGTGACTTCCGCGCTCAACGGCCTGACCGCGGTGCAGTACCAGGATCGTATCGGCCTCGACGATGGTCGATAAGCGGTGCGCAATCACCACCAGCGTGGTGTGCTCGCGGACCCGAGCCAGAGCCTGCTGAATCGCCTGCTCGGTACCGGAATCGATATTGGCCGTCGCCTCATCAAGAATCAGCACCTGCGGCGTATCGACCAGCACCCGCGCCAGCGCCAGCAGCTGTTTCTGGCCAACGGAGAGATTATTCCCCTGCTCGCCCAGCAGCGTATAAATACCGTTTTCCATTTCACGGGCCAGCGCCGCCAGCTGTACCGCTTCCAGCGCTTCCCACACCTGCTCTTCGCTGATGTCGCGACCGAGGGTGACGTTGGCATAGAAGGTGTCAGCCAGCACCACCGGATCCTGCTGCACCATTGCAATCCCCTGCCGCAGCGCGCTGTGGCTTAAGGAAGAAAGCGGACGACCGTCGATGCGAATCTCTCCCTGGGTTAACGGGTAGTAGCCCATCATCAGGCTGGCCAGGGTGCTTTTACCGCTCCCGGTATGACCAACCAGCGCCACAAAGCTGCGGGACGGGATATCGAGATTAATATCCTGCAACACCAGGCTATCGTCGCGGTAGGCAAAAGAGACATGATCGATACTCATCGCCCCGCTGCGCAGCGGCTCGCTATCTTCACCCCACGCCTGACGCGGTTTGTCCATGAGCTCGAAGACGCGCTCGCCCGCCACGACCGCCTGCTGCAGCATTGACTGCTGGGTGGTCAGCTCGATCAGCGGCTCGTTCAGTCGCCCAAGATAGCTAATAAAGGCGTATAGCACCCCGACTTCGATCGTTCCGCTGCTGCTGAAACCAAACAGCATCAGCAGGCCGCAGAGAATTAATGAAGAGAAGAGGCTCAGCAGTGGGCGCAGCAGGAAGCCATCAAGACGCAGGGTTTGCATACGCGCCAGATAGTGGGCGTAGCTGGCCTCGCGCATCCGCTCGCCGAACCGCGCCTGCTGGCGGAACTGCTGGATGACGCCCATGCCGTTAATCACTTCATTAAAACCGTCGTTGATGTCCGCCAGCCAGGCGCGCACCCGCCTGACGATGGGCGTGCTGTAGCGCTGATAAATCATCATCACGATCAGCACCGCCGGGAAAATAGCGATAGCTACCAGCGCCATCCGCCAGTCAAGGCTGAACATCGCCACCAGCATCGCGCCAATCAAAGCGGCGCTACGTAGCACGGTCGCCACCACGGTCACATAGAGATCGCGAATCACTTCGGTATCGTTGGTAACCCGCGAGATGAGCTGCCCGACCGGCTGCGTATCAAACTCGCTGAGCGGCTGACGCAGCGCGGCGTCCATCACATCGCTGCGCAGCTGCTGCACCACGCCGACCGCCGCGCGATTAAACAGCAGCGCCTGGCAGTAATGCAGGCCAGCGGCAAGAAGTTGCAGGCCGATATAGGCCACAGCGAGACCGCAGACCAGCTTCAACGGCAGCGAGTGCTTCGCCACCATATTGTCGATAAAGTAGCTGATCAGCAGCGGGCCGCTGACTTCCGCCACCGCCGCAACCCACATCATGGCAACCGCTATCATCAGCGGTTTACGCCACGGGGAGCCGTAGGCCAGCAGGCGCTTTAAGGTCGGCCAGAGTTCAGTGAAACTACGCACCGGCGACCTCCTTATCTTCCTGCGGGACATCATCCAGCGCCGCTTCCAGCTGCTGATAACGGTACATATCCCGATACCAGCCCGGCTGCGCCGCCAGCGCCTCATGGCGACCGCGCTGGGAAATATGCCCGTGCTGCATCACCAGAATTTCGCTGGCCTCGGTCAACGCCGACAGGCGATGGGCGCTAATGATCACCGTCCGCCCCTCTCCCCACTGCCGCAGGTTATGCAAAATCTGGTGCTCCGTTCTGCCATCCACCGCCGACAGCGCATCATCAAGGATCAGGATCTCCGCCTCCAGCAGCAGCGCGCGGGCGATGGAAATACGCTGTTTTTGCCCACCGGAAAGCATCACGCCGCGCTCGCCGACTTCGGTGTTATACCCCTGCGGCAGGCGCAGGATATCCTCATGCACGCTGGCAAGCCGCGCAACGTGCTCGATTTGCTCCTGCGTGGCGTCCGGTTTACCGAGTGCGATGTTGCTGGCGACGGTATCGGAAAACAGGAACGGTGTCTGATTAACCACCGCCAGCCGGGCGCGCCAGCTATCCAGCTGTAGCCGGGTCAGGGGAACGTCGTGGAAGCGGATATCGCCCTCGGTGACGTCAAAATGACGCTGAATCAGCGCCAGAATGGTGCTCTTGCCGGACCCGGTCGGCCCGCAAATCCCCAGCATCTGCCCGGGCTGGAGCGTAAAGTTGACCTTTTCCAGCGAGGCCTTGTTCGCCTGCGGGTAGATAAACTCGCGCACGGCGACGCTAAGCGTACCGCGCCCTTCCGGCGTCGGCTCGCTGCCGTCGTTCACCACCGGCGCCTCCTCCAGCATAGTGCGAATGCGCGCATAGGCCGCGCTACCGCGCTCAACGATGTTAAACATCCACGCCAGCGCCAGCATTGGCCAGATCATCAAGCCGAGGTACATCACAAAGCTGGTGAGCTGACCCAGGGTCAGGCTGCCCTGAATCACCATCCAGCTGCCGCCGCCGATGGCCAGCAGGTTAGCGGTCCCGATAGCGATATAAATCGTCGGGTCAAAGCGGGCGTCGATACGCGCCACGCGCATGTTTTTCGACCCGGTATCCGCGGCGTCGGCGGCAAACAGCGCCGACTGTCGGTCTTCGAGGCCAAAGGCTTTGATCATGCGGATGCTGGTCAGGCTCTCCTGGGTGCGGTCGTTGAGGCTGGAGAAGGCCGCCTGCGCGACGCGAAAGCGTTCGTGTAATGCATCGCCGTTACGCTTAATCGTCAGCGCCATCAGCGGCATGGGCAGCAGCGCCAGCAGAGTTAACTGCCAGCTGATTTGCGTCGACATGACAATCAGCACCGCGCAGCCCATGACCAGCGAGTCAACCAGGGTTAATACCCCCTCGCCGGCGGCGAACACCACCCGATCCACATCGTTGGTGGCGCGAGCGATCAGATCGCCGGTACGATGGCGCAGGTAAAAGGCCGGATGCTGGCGGCTGAGCTGGCGATAGAAATCCTCGCGCAGTTCGACGGCCAGCTGATAAGAGGCGCCGAAAAGCAATACGCGCCAGACGTAGCGCAGCAGATAGACCATCACCGCAATAACGACCAGCAGGCCGATCCACATCCACACCTTTTCCGCGGTGTAATGTTGTTTTGTTACGCCGTCAACCACGATACCCACCACCTTTGGCGGCACCAGTTGCAGAATGGCAATCACGATCAGCAGAGCAATAGCGCCGAGGTAACGACGCCACTCCCGGCGGAAATACCAGCTAAGTTGGGCAAATAATCGCAAGCAGTTAAATCCTGAGTGTGTAATTCGTAGCGGCTGATGCCGTTAATCAATCGGCAAGGCAGTGGTGTATTTTATCTGTTCCATGGCAAAACTCGAAGTGACATCCGAGAGCCCCGGCACGCTGTTAACCAGGCGTTTATAAAAATCATCGTAGTTCTTCATATCCGCCACCTGGACCCGCAGCAGATAATCATACTCCCCCGCCATACGCCAGAAACCGAGAACCTCCGCCATCTGCGTGACTTCGCTGACGAAGCGGCAATACCAGTCGCTACTGTGGTGCTGAGTCTTAATCAGCACAAACGCCGTCAGCCCAAGCCCGACCTTTTCCGCATCCAGCAGCGCGACGCGCCCACGCAGAATACCTTCGTCTTCCAGCCGCTTCAGGCGCTTCCAGCAGGGCGTGGTGGTCAGATTAACGGCATCGGCCAGCGCCTGCAAAGAGAGGGTGCAGTCGGTTTGCAGTAAAGAAAGCAGCTTACGGTCAATTTTATCTAACATAGGGCACCTTGGGAGAAAAATTTACTCCATTCATTGTAATTGAAAGGCTAAATGGCAACAATTTTTCCTTCGATTTCCGCTAAGCTGGGCACAAAATGACAAACAGGAATTTAAGATGAACAGCGCCTGGGTTAAACACGCGATTAGTGAAATTAATGCCGATTATCAGCGTTCCGCCGACACGCACCTTATTCGTCTGGCGCTTCCGGGGTTCCCGGGGATCCAGCTCTACCTGAAGGATGAAAGCACCCATCCAACCGGTAGCCTGAAGCACCGCCTGGCCCGCTCGCTGTTTCTCTATGGTCTGTGCAACGGCTGGATTAAAGAAGGGACAACGATTATCGAATCCTCTTCCGGTTCGACCGCCGTCTCTGAAGCCTACTTCGCCCGTCTCTTAGGCCTGCCGTTTATCGCCGTGATGCCTTCCTGTACGGCAAAACGTAAAATTGAACAAATTGAGTTCTACGGCGGCCGCTGCCACTTCGTCGATAGCGCCTGCGAAATCTATGCCGCCTCCGAAACCCTGGCCCGCGAGCTGAACGGCCATTATATGGATCAGTTTACCTATGCCGAACGGGCGACCGACTGGCGGGGAAACAATAATATCGCCGACAGTATCTTCCGTCAGATGAACCACGAGCCGCATCCGCAGCCGTCGTATATCGTGATGAGCGCGGGCACCGGAGGCACCTCTGCCACCATCGGACGCTACATTCGTAGTCAGGGCTACGATACGCAGCTGCTGGTGGTTGACCCACAAAACTCGGTGTTTATGGACTACTGGCAGAGCCGCGACGCCAGCCTGCGCAGCCCGGTCGGCAGTAAAATTGAGGGCATCGGCCGCCCGCGCGTCGAACCGTCGTTTATTCCCGACGTGGTCGATGAGATGCTGCGGGTACCGGATGCCGCCAGCGTCGCCACCGCGCTATGGCTGGAAACGCTGCTCGGACGTAAGGTCGGCGCCTCCACCGGCACCAACATGTGGGGCGTACTGCAGCTGGCCGTGCGGATGCGCGAAGAGGGGCGCACCGGCTCTCTCGTCACGCTGCTGTGCGACAGCGGTGAACGTTATCTGGAAACCTACTACAACCCGCAGTGGGTAGCGGCCAATATTGGCGATATCTCCTCATGGCAGGCACAAATCGCCGACATGCTGCAGGCAAAATAAAAGAAGCCAGATATCACAGGATATCTGGCTTGCTGGCAGGGTCTCTTTATTCGGGGGAATAAGGAAGATCGGGATTATCCAGCCAATGAGTCAAAAAGTGGGAGACGGCCTGATGACGGCAGTCGCCAATAACCGGTAGATGTGGGAGTTCCGCTTTCAGCTGATTCATCGCATTGCCCATAATCACGCCGCGCCCGACGCTGCCGAGCATTTCCAGGTCGTTCATGGCGTCACCGAACGCCATACAATCCTGCATCGTCAGCCCCAGATGCTGGCTTAATACCGCCAGCGCCGCGCCTTTGTTACAGCCGCCAGGCAACACTTCAAGGCAATCCATCGCCGAAAAACAGAGATCCGCTCTGCCGCCCAGCGCTTCACTCAGTTGAAGCCTTAGCCGCCGCAAATCGTCATGATCGCCGCAGAAGCAGATTTTAGTGACCTGATGCGCCGGCATTCGCTTTGGATCGTACAGCTGATAACGAAAACCGCTAAAGACGTGCGCTTTCAGTAATTCCGGGATCGCCTGCCCGGTGTACCAGCCGCCGTCGTTAAAGAAATGCATACTGGCCGTGGTTTCCCAGGCGCTGTGCAGCACCTCTTCCGCCACATCGGGAGCCAGATCGCGGCGATACAGCTCCTCACCTTCCAGAGAGTGAATGCGCGTCCCGTTGCCGGTGATTAAAAACGCATCCAGAGAGAACTCGCCGATAACGTGGCGCATTTCCAGAGCATGACGACCGGTGGCGAAAGTCAGGGTGATATCGCGATCACGCAGACGTTTGAGCGTCGAAAGCGTTTTTTCTCCCAGACGATGGTCCGGCATCAGTAGCGTACCGTCCATATCGAATGCAGCCAGTCTTGCCATCTTCTGCTCCCCAAATCGTGGTGGATTTTGCTTGTGTTGCAGTATTGCCTGAGATATACGGAAGTAATAGTGAATAGATAAATTTTATTGTTCCGGGTTTACCAATCTACGCAGGATTACACAGCGATGAGGCTATTAAACCGTCTGCATCAGTACCAGCGACTCTGGCAGCCCTCCGCCGGAGAGCCGCAGCAGGTAACCGTCGGCGAGCTGGCCGAACGCTGCTTTTGCAGCGAACGCCACATTCGAACCCTGCTACGTCAGGCGCAAGAGTCCGGCTGGCTAAGCTGGCAGGCCAGCTCCGGTCGCGGAAAGCGCGGGCTACTCCAGTTTTATAAAGCGCCGGAAGCGCTGCGCAATGAGATGATGGAGCAGGCGCTGAATAAAGGGCAGCAGCAAAATGCCCTCGAACTGGCCCAGCTGGCGCCGGTGGAGCTTAAAGCGCTGCTTTCCCCCTTTCTCGGCGGCCAATGGCAGAACAATACGCCGACCCTGCGTATTCCTTACTACCGTCCGCTGGAGCCGCTGCGCCCGGGTTTTATGCCGGGACGCGCGGAGCAGCACCTGGCCGGGGAGATATTTTCCGGTCTGACCCGATTTGATGCGCAGAGTACCTGTCCGATAGGCGATTTAGCCCATCACTGGGAGGTGTCGCCTGACGGCCTGCGCTGGCACTTTTATATTCGTTCTACCCTGTTCTGGCACAACGGCGATCCGATTAAAACCTCACAGCTGCAGCAGCGGCTCCTGATGCTGCTGCAGCTGCCTGCGCTGCGCACGCTGTTCGCCAGTATCAGCGAAATTAGCGTCACCCACTCCCAGTGTCTGACTATCACCCTGCATCGCGCCGATTACTGGCTGCCGTTCCGCCTTGCCAGCTACTGCAGCGTGCTGGCGCATCCTGACGATCCGGCGATCGGCAGTGGACCGTTTCGCCTGAAGCGATTTACTCCGGACCTGGTGCGGCTGGAAAACCATCAGCGCTATCATCTCACTCACCCGCTGCTGCAGGCCGTGGAATACTGGATCACGCCGCAGCTGTTCGAGCAGGATCTGGGCACCAGCTGTCGTCATCCGGTACAGATAACCATTGGCGATCCTGACGAGCTGACCAGACTACGTCAGGTCAGCAACAGTATTAGCCTCGGCTTTTGCTATCTGACGCTGCGCCAGAGCCCTCGTCTTAACAAAGCGCAGGCGCAAAGGCTGGTCTCGCTGATTCATCGCTCCACCCTGTTAGAAACCCTGCCGCTGGATGAGGATCTGATCGCGCCCAGCAACGAAGTATTGCCGGGTTGGTCTATTCCGCAGTGGCCTGAAAATCATAGTACCCCTCTGCCCGAACGGCTTACGCTGCTCTATCACCTCCCCGTAGAGCTACACGCTATGGCGGATCGGCTTCGTCAACGGCTGGCGGAACTGGGCTGTGAGCTGACGATTATTTTCCATGATGCGAAAAACTGGGATGGCTGCCAGCAGTTTGCACAGGCGGACCTGATGATGGGCGACCGCCTGATTGGCGAAGCGCCGGTCTATGCGCTGGAGCAGTGGCTACGCTGCGACGTGCTGTGGCCTAATTTGCTGACCGGGGCGCAATATGCGCATCTCCAGGCGACGCTGGATGCCGTTCAGGCCTTACCGGACGAACGCAGCCGTAGCGAAGCGTTGCGCAACGTCTTTAACAGTCTGATGGACGATGCCATCATGACGCCGCTGTTCAATTATAATTATCGCATCAGCGCGCCGCCGGGGGTCAACGGACTACGGCTAAACGCGCGCGGCTGGTTTGATTTCGCCAGCGCCTGGCTACCGGCCTCTGCGCCGTGACGGGGCTGGTGGTCACGTTCATCAGGCGCTACCATATGCGCCTCACTTCGATTGTCAGGAATTACCATGAAACGCGCCGTAGTTGTCTTCAGCGGAGGACAAGATTCGACGACCTGCCTGGTGCAGGCTCTGCAACAATATGATGAAGTGCATTGCGTCACTTTTGATTATGGCCAACGTCATCGCGCGGAGATTGACGTTGCTCGCGAACTGGCGCTAAAGCTGGGGGCCGTGGCCCATAAAGTCCTTGATGTCACCCTGCTTAACGAACTGGCGGTCAGCAGCCTGACCCGCGATAGCATTCCGGTTCCGGATTATGAACCGGACGCCAGCGGCATTCCGAATACCTTCGTACCCGGGCGCAACATTCTGTTTTTAACCCTGACGGCCATTTACGCGTATCAGGTGAAGGCGGAAGCTATTATCACCGGCGTTTGCGAGACCGACTTTTCGGGCTACCCGGACTGCCGCGACGAGTTCGTGAAAGCGCTGCACCATGCCGTCAGCCTCGGTATGGCGAAAGATATTCGCTTTGAGACGCCGCTAATGTGGCTTAATAAAGCCGAAACATGGGCCCTGGCCGATTACTGGGGCCAGCTTGACCTGGTGCGCCATGAAACCCTTACCTGCTATAACGGCATTAAAGGCGACGGCTGCGGGCAGTGCGCCGCCTGTAATCTTCGCGCCAACGGGCTGAGCCAGTATCTGGGCGATAAAGTTGGGGTGATGACGGTGATGAAGCAGAAAACCGGGCTCCAGTAACCGGTTACTTCCCGACGGCGTGGCGGGATCGCAGGCGGCTCACGATGCATAGCCCGGTCAGATACGCAGAAGCGCTTTCGGGGAAGTTCTGCCACTTTCTGTGCGCCTGCCCGGGCTACCGGATCGCAGGCTGCTGAGAACGCGTAGCCCGCGCTACCGGATCGCAGACAGCTGAGGAAAAGTAGCCCGGACAGGTGCGCAGCACCGCCTCCGGGACATCCCCCTCCGGCTGGCCTGTTAGCGAGGCTCAAGCTGCTCCAGCTTCTCCCGCAGTTCGCCCTCAAGCGGCAGCGCTTTCTGCGTTTTTAGATCGATACAGACAAAAGTGATAAGCGCATCGGCGACCACTTCGCCATTAGGGTTGAGGGTGACCACCTGGCTTAACGTCCCGCTTTTTCCGTTCAGCTGTTCGAGCTTGCTGGTGACGGTTAATACATCGCCTAGTACCGCCGGTCGGCGGTAGTTGATATTGATATTGACCACCACAAAGGCGATGTTGCGAGCGGTCATCCAGTGGAAGGCCGGGCTGCTTTCCAGGCCATCCCAACGCGCTTCTTCGAGAAACTCCAGATAACGCGCATTGTTAACGTGCTGATAGACATCCAGATGATAGCCGCGAACTTTGATTTGTGTCTGCATAGCGCAAATGCCTTATCTTTAATTGTTGTTTTGAGGTCAGAGGTCACACCACTGGCATGACCTCTTCAGTCTGGCAAATAATGACGACTGTGCAAACTTTCGCTGAAAATTTACAGCTTCAGATGTGACAGATTTCTCTCTACCAGCGAGTTGCCCATTCCGGGCACCTGCTTAAGATCGTCAACGGTTTTAAATGGCCCGTACTCTTCGCGATAGCTCACTATAGCCTGCGCTTTCTTCAGGCCGACGCCATTCAGCGCCTTAGCCAGCTCTTCCGCGCTGGCGTTATTGATACTCACCCTGGTGCCTTCACTATCCGCCGCATTTAACGCATCCGGCGCTTTTGCCTGCGGCGACTGCACGCTTTCCTTTACCGGCGCCGACGCTTTGCCGGCAGAAGGCGCCGCCTGCGCTATCTGACTCCCCGCCGCGCAAACCAGTACGGCGGCAATAAGCGTTTTCATTCCTCGTTTCATGATGTTATCTCCTTGTTTGTAGACAGCAAGGTCACGATAGCGACGAAGGAAAAAGAGTACAAAAGGCAAAATGCAGAAATGGAAAAGGCCGCGAAAGCGGCCTTTGAGAATGACATTACGTTACTTGCTTTTGCGAAGCAGCACGTAATTATTGTTGCTGATCGATAATGTCGCCGAGCTTAATTTTCGCCGCTTTACGCAGGTTGCTCATCAGCGCTTCGAAAGCGATCTGGGCGTTATTCTGGGTGATCCCCTGAATCATCGCTTTTTTCTGCTCTTCCGGCATCGTACCCGCTTTCACTTCGTCCAGCGCCAGCAGCACCACGTTGCCCTGCAGATCGGAGCCCACGCCGTAGCTTGGCTTACCCGCCTGCGGCAGCGGAAGTGCAAAGACAGACTGGCTCAGCGCTTCCTGACCGGTGCGTGACAGCGTCTGCGGCGCACCAAAGCTCAGGCCTGCGGCTTTCATCGCTTCATCGCCTTTGCCCTCTTTCAGGGCCGTCAGCAGCTTGTCGGCATCCAGCTTCGCCTGCTGTTCCGCTTTCGTGTGCTTAACAATATCGCTCACCTGCGCTTTAACATCCGCCAGCGGTTTCACCGCTTCCGGTTTATGCTCGCTGATGCGCAGAACAAACGCGCGATCGCCGTCGACGGTGATGATATCGGAGTTGCTTCCCGGCGTGCCGTTTTCGCCCACCAGGCCGCCGTTGAAGATAGCTTCAGAGACCGGCTTGAAATTCAGCTCTTGCGGCAGGCTGTCGCGGCCAAACCAGCCGGTTTCAACCACTTTGAGGCCGGCAACCTGGGCTGCGCCCGCCAGCGACTCGTTATCGTTGCTCGCCGCGTCGCTCACTTTCTGCTGCAGGGCATAGTACGCATCCAGGGCTTTTTCCTGCTTCACTTTCGCCGCAATATCGTCGCGAACCTCAGCCAGTGGTTTAACCTGTGCTGCCTGAACATCGTCCAGGCGGGCAACCAGGAACCCAACGGAGGATTTAATTACGCCAGAAAGCTGGCCTTTTTCTTTCAGACCGGCCTCTTTCAGCTCTGGCACAGTCGCCGCATCTTCCAGCCACCCCATATCACCGCCGTTGCGGGCAGAGATAATGTCGGTTGATTTTTCTTTGGCCAGCGTGGCGAAGTCAGCGCCTTTCTTCAGCTCATCAAGCACCGCCTGCGCATCCGCTTCGGTTTTGGTCTGGATGATGCTGTAGCGGTTACGCTGCGGCTGAGTGAACTGATCCTGATGCTGGTCGTACCATGACTGAATTTCTTCGTCAGAGACGTTTTCCTGCATGCTGGCAGCGTCCATCTTGATGTAGCTGACGCGGAACTGCTCAGGCGCCATAAAACGCGCCTGGTTCTGCTGGTAGAACGCGTTGATTTCATCGTCGGTAGCGGTTTGCTTCGCCGCCAGCGCGTTCACGTCGAGAGTGGCTTCACGGACGACGCGCTGTTGAGAAACCAGCGCCGCCAGCTGGTCGGATTCGCCCGGCAGCATAAAGTCGGTACCGGCTACGGCGTTGATCAGCTGCTGAGTCGTCAGCTGATTACGAAGCGCCTGCGCGTACTGATCCGTCGTCATCCCCATCTGATTAACAATACGGCTGAAGCGCTCGTTATCAAATTTGCCATCCGCCTGGAAAGCCTGGGTCTGGAAGATAGCCTGCTTCACCTGGTCGTCGCTGATGTTGAGACCCAGCTCACGGGCATACTGATCGAGCAGCACCTCGTCAATCAGACGGTTCAGCACCTGCTGACGCATGGTCTTCATGTAATTTTCATTGGCCGCCAGTTCTGAGAACTGGTCGCCAAGCTGCTGCTGCATGCGATTACGCTCGCTGGCAACGGCATTTTCAAACTGTGCGCGACCAATCTCCTGGTCATTAACTTTTGCGGCATAGTTGTTACCACCGCCAATCAGGTAACCACTCACCCCGGTCAAAATGAACGAGACGATAATGATACCGAAAATAATCTTGAGCACGACGCTGTTGGCGGCCGTGCGTAGGTTGTCCATCATGGTGTAACAACGCTCCGCTGTAGATGACTTTAGCTCGCGCAGCATAGCATGTGATGGCCGCCGCGCGTGAGGACGTATTTTGACAAGAAAACGGGGTAATTGTCAGCCCACAAGTGCGTATAAAGTCACATTAAGTCTCATTCTGGCAAATAAAAAAGGCACATCTTACGATGCGCCCTTGTACTTCGTCACAGACCCCAGTGGGGAAGTCGATCAGTTTACCGCGTCTTTCAGCGCTTTACCTGCACGGAAACCCGGTACTTTAGCAGCAGCAATGGTGATTTCTTTGCCTGTTTGCGGATTGCGACCGGTACGGGCAGCGCGCTCTTTAACAGCAAAAGTACCAAACCCTACCAGCGCAACGTCATCCCCAGCCTGCAGAGATTCAGTAACAGAAGCGATTAAAGCATCTAACGCACGTCCAGCTGCGGCTTTAGAAATGTCCGCACCGGCAGCAATTTTGTCAATCAGTTGAGATTTATTCACTGTTCTCTTCCTCTCTTTATAATTTATATCGCACCAGAATCCTTCGTGGCGCGACCGCGCAGCAGTTATATCAGGACTGTCATGCCCTTACAACAGAGTTGTAATTGACCCCCCTGCCAGCGATCTAAGTTAGCTACACAAAAAAAGGCTGGCAAGTACGAATTTACTTACCAGCCCTATTTTTCTTAGCGCAATTTGCGCGAAATCACTATTTTGCCGTGACGACTTCCATACCAAACGGCTCGTTCTGCAGTGCAAGTGCCAGAACTTCCTCGATTCGTTTCACCGGATGGATATCTAAATCGGCGATAACGTTATCTGGAATTTCTTCAAGGTCACGTTTGTTTTCATCAGGAATCAGAACAGTCTTAATGCCGCCGCGGTGCGCGGCCAGCAGTTTTTCCTTCAGACCACCGATTGGCAACACCTGGCCACGGAGGGTAATTTCCCCGGTCATCGCCACATCGGCGCGCACCGGATTGCCCGTCAGACAGGAAACCAGCGCGGTACACATCGCGATACCTGCGCTTGGGCCATCTTTCGGCGTAGCGCCTTCCGGTACGTGCACGTGAATATCGCGTTTTTCGTAAAAGTCTGAGTTGATACCCAGCTTATCCGCACGCGAACGCACCACGGTCAGCGCAGCCTGGATAGACTCCTGCATCACCTCACCCAGTGAACCGGTATAGGTCAGCTTACCTTTACCCGGAACGCAGGCGGTTTCAATGGTCAGCAGATCGCCGCCCACTTCCGTCCACGCCAGACCCGTCACCTGACCCACACGGTTTTCGCTATCCGCCCGGCCATAGTCATAGCGCTGCACGCCAAGGAAGTCATGCAGGTTGTCGCCGTTAATCTCGATGTGCTTCAGCGATTTATCCAGCAGCAGCTGTTTTACCGCCTTACGGCACAGTTTCGAGATTTCGCGCTCCAGACCACGCACGCCCGCTTCACGCGTGTAGTAGCGGATAATGCCGATAATCGCGCTGTCATCTACCGTCAGCTCGCCTTTTTTGAGCGCGTTACGCTCAATCTGTTTTGACAGCAGGTGGCGTTTGGCGATGTTCAGCTTCTCATCTTCGGTGTAGCCGGAGAGACGGATCACTTCCATACGATCCAGCAGCGGCGCCGGAATGTTCATGGAGTTGGAGGTCGCGACAAACATCACGTCGCTGAGATCGTAATCCACTTCCAGATAGTGATCGTTAAAGGCCACGTTCTGTTCCGGATCCAACACCTCCAGCAGCGCCGAGGCCGGATCGCCGCGCATGTCCGAAGACATCTTGTCGATCTCATCCAGTAAGAACAGCGGGTTTTTAACGCCCACTTTGGCCATTTTCTGGATCAGTTTGCCCGGCATTGAGCCAATATAGGTACGACGGTGACCGCGGATTTCCGCTTCATCGCGCACGCCGCCCAGTGCCATACGCACGTACTTACGTCCGGTGGCTTTGGCGATGGACTGGCCGAGAGAGGTTTTACCGACCCCCGGAGGCCCAACCAGGCACAGGATCGGCCCTTTGAGCTTGTTAACACGGCTCTGCACCGCGAGGTACTCAAGAATACGATCCTTCACGCGCTCGAGGCCGTAGTGGTCGGTGTCGAGGATCTCCTGAGCCTGACGCAGGTCTTTTTTGACCTTGCTGCGGGCGTTCCACGGTACCTGCACCATCCAGTCGATGTAGCCGCGAACGACGGTCGCTTCCGCCGACATCGGGGACATCATTTTCAGCTTCTGCAGTTCCGCTTCGGTTTTCTCTTTTGCCTCTTTCGGCATTTTCGCCGCGTCGATCTTACGCTTCAGCGCTTCGTTCTCGTCCGGGGCGTCGTCCATCTCGCCGAGCTCTTTTTGAATGGCTTTCATTTGCTCATTCAGATAGTACTCGCGCTGAGATTTCTCCATCTGTTTTTTCACGCGGTTGCGAATGCGCTTCTCAACCTGCAGCAGATCGATTTCCGACTCCATCATCGCCATCAGATATTCCAGACGTTCGTTAACGTCGGACATCTCCAGCACGGACTGTTTGTCCGCCAGCTTCAGCGGCATATGCGCAGCGATGGTATCCGCCAGGCGCGCCGGATCGTCAATGCTATTCAGCGACGTCAGCACTTCCGGTGGGATTTTCTTGTTCAGCTTGATGTAGCCTTCAAACTGGCTGATGGCCGTACGAACCAGCACTTCCTGCTCGCGTTCGTCAATGGCCGGCGATTCAAGATATTCAGCCTTCGCCGAAAAATGCTCACCGTTATCAGACAGCGCAGAGATGCGCGCGCGCTGCAAACCTTCGACCAGCACTTTGACAGTACCGTCCGGTAGCTTCAGCATTTGCAAAATAGACGCCACGGTCCCGACGGTGAAAAGATCGTTTACACCCGGCTCATCCGTCGAGGCTTCTTTCTGCGCAACCAGCATGATTTTTTTATCATGATCCATGGCTGCTTCGAGGCAACGGATAGATTTTTCCCGCCCTACAAACAGGGGTATGACCATGTGCGGATAAACCACCACATCGCGCAACGGCAATACGGGGATTTCAATGCGTTCAGAACGCTCAGGATTCATAGAGCTCTCTCTTAGTTTAAAGTCCGCCAGGTAGCCGACGACGCAACTCAACGACGCGTCGCCGTTAATATGTAAACCAGTATATGGGGATGTATTCCATACATTCAACGGCGGGAATGCAGGAAAAATAAAAGGGGAGATAAAATCCCCCCTTTTTGTTAACTGCTTGAGCAAAATGGTTAATTATTCACCAGATGCCTGCTGCGCTTCCGGTTTGCCGTAAATCAGCAGCGGCTTGCTCTGGCCATCGATAACCGAAGCGTCGATGACCACTTTTTCTACGTCTTCCATTGACGGAAGATCGTACATGGTATCAAGCAGCGCGGCTTCAACGATAGAACGCAGACCGCGAGCCCCGGTTTTACGCGCCATCGCTTTCTTAGCGATGGCGTCCAGCGCTTCGTCGCGGAATTCCAGCTCAGCGCCTTCCAGGCTGAACAGCGCCTGATACTGCTTGGTCAGGGCGTTTTTCGGCTCTTTGAGGATCTGAATCAGCGCTTCTTCGCTCAGCTCGCTCAGGGTCGCCACAACCGGCAGACGCCCGATGAACTCAGGAATCAGGCCAAACTTGATCAGATCTTCCGGCTCAACCTGCGACAGCAGCTCGCCTTCGCTGGCTTTGTCAGACTTCGCCTTGACCGTCGCGCCGAAACCAATACCTGAACCGGTTTCAACACGGTGGGAAATGACCTTATCCAGACCGGCAAAGGCGCCGCCGCAGATGAACAGGATCTTAGAGGTATCAACCTGCAGGAACTCCTGCTGCGGATGCTTACGCCCGCCCTGCGGCGGAACCGCGGCAACGGTACCTTCAATAAGCTTCAGCAGCGCCTGCTGCACGCCTTCGCCGGAAACATCGCGAGTGATCGACGGGTTATCCGATTTACGGGAAATTTTGTCGATTTCATCAATGTAGACGATACCGCGCTGGGCTTTCTGTACGTCGTAGTCGCACTTCTGCAGCAGCTTCTGGATGATGTTCTCAACGTCTTCACCCACGTAGCCGGCTTCGGTCAGGGTGGTGGCATCCGCCATGGTGAAAGGCACATCCAGCAGGCGCGCGAGCGTTTCCGCCAGCAGCGTTTTACCGGAACCGGTCGGCCCGATTAGCAGAATGTTACTTTTGCCCAGTTCAACGCCGTTGCTGGTGTCGCCATTGCGCAGACGTTTGTAGTGATTGTATACCGCCACCGCCAGCACTTTTTTCGCCGGCTCCTGGCCGATAACGTAATCGTCCAGATGGTGGCGAATTTCGTGCGGCGTCGGCAGCGCGCTGCGCTCGCGATGCGGCGCGACTTCTTTAATTTCTTCGCGAATGATGTCGTTACATAAATCAACGCATTCGTCGCAGATATACACGGATGGCCCGGCGATTAGCTTACGCACTTCATGCTGGCTTTTGCCGCAAAAAGAGCAGTACAACAGTTTGCCCGAACCATCTTTGCGTTTATCTGTCATGAGTCCAAACCTCTTATTAAGTTCTTTGTGCCGCACACGACGACGCAAATGCCATTCTCAGGCGCAAACCGCTGTGAAGCGTTGTGCCGCCCTCTTTCAAACAAGTATAGCGGCACCCTTGCGCCTGGGGCATCAATTACGATGAGTCAAAATAGAGTCAACGAGGCCGTATTCCACTGCTTCTGAGGCAGACAGGAAGCGATCGCGCTCGGTATCGCGCTCGATCTGCTCAAGGGATTGACCCGTATGATGTGCCATCAGTTCATTCATGCGACCTTTCACTTTCAGGATTTCGCGGGCGTGGATTTCGATATCCGTCGCCTGGCCCTGGTAGCCGCCCAGCGGCTGGTGAATCATCACGCGGGAGTTCGGCAGGCAGAAACGCTTGCCTTTCGCCCCGGCGGTCAGCAGGAACGCGCCCATTGAGGCCGCCTGGCCCATACAAATGGTGCTCACGTCAGGCTTGATGAACTGCATGGTGTCATAGATAGACATCCCGGCGGTAATCACCCCGCCCGGAGAGTTAATGTACAGATAGATATCTTTTTCCGGGTTTTCCGCTTCCAGAAACAGCATCTGCGCCACGATCAGGTTAGCCATGTGGTCTTCTACCTGGCCGGTCAGAAAAATGACGCGCTCCTTGAGCAGACGGGAGTAAATATCAAATGAACGTTCGCCGCGTGAGGTCTGTTCAATGACCATCGGCACCAGGGCCATATGGGGTGCAAAGTTGTCTCGTTCGCCACTGTATGACATTTCCGTCTCCTGGATTAATTTGAAAAAAACCGCTGCACTGATTGTAACCTTACGGACGGATTATCAGCCAGAATTTCTGCCATAGGGCAGAAGTGCATAGATGCACGCTTCATTACGGCGCATGATTATGCCAATGCAGTTACGTCTCCCGGTTATGGGGATGACGTTGCCATAATTCAAGCATAACAATCTTTTGTCGTAACGCTATCACTGAAATCGCCTTTTCGCACTCATCCTAAGGCTATCATTGCAATAAAAAAACCCGCAGCCTTTCGGCAACGGGTTTTTGCTCAAACCTTAAACCTTGGGGCGAAATTACGCCTGCTGGTTCATCAGTTCGCTGAAGGAAGTGGCTTTTTCAGACACTTTAGCTTTCGCCAGCACGGCTTCAACGGCCTGCTCTTCTAGCGCGACGTTGCGCATGTTGTCCATCAGCTCTTTGTTTTTGCTGTAGAACTCAACCACTTCTTTCGGATCTTCGTAAGCGGAAGCCATCTCTTCGATCAGGCCTTTAACGCGATCTTCGTCAGCTTTCAGCTCGTTGGTACGAATCACTTCGCCCAGCAGCAGGCCAACAACAACGCGGCGTTTAGCCTGCTCTTCGAACAGCTCGCGCGGCAGCTCCAGAGCCTGTTTCTCGTTACCGCCGAAACGCTGAGCAGCCTGACGACGCAGAACGTCGATTTCGCTGTCGATCAGCGCAGCCGGAACGTCGATATCGTTAGCTTTAACCAGACCTTCGATAGCCTGAGATTTAACGCGGTTACGCACGGCGCCTTTCAGCTCGCGCTCCATGTTTTTACGCACTTCAGCGCGCAGCCCGGCTACGGAACCATCTTCAACGCCGAAACGTTTGATGAACTCTTCAGTCAGCTCTGGCAGTTCACGTTCTTCAACTTTCTTCAGGTTGATAACGAACTTGGCCGCTTTACCTTTCAGGTTTTCAGCGTGGTACTCTTCCGGGAAGGTCACGTCGATGGTGAACTCTTCGCCAGCCTTGTGACCTTTGATACCGTCTTCAAAGCCCGGGATCATACGACCCTGGCCCATCGCCAGTACGAAGTCAGAGGCTTTGCCGCCTTCGAACTCTTCGCCGTCAACGGAACCGGTGAAATCAACGGTAACGCGATCTTCTGCATCAACAGCGCCGTCTTTGTCTTTCCAGTTCGCCTGCTGCTTGCGCAGAGTATCCAGCATGGTGTCAACGTCAGCATCGGTCACTTCAACAACCGGTTTTTCAACTTCGATCGCTTCCAGACCCTGCAGTTCAACTTCCGGATAAACTTCGAACTCTACCGCGTAGGTGAAGTCTTCACCCAGCTTGTATTCGCCCGGAACGTAGTTCGGCGCGCCGGCCGGATTAATTTTTTCTTTGATGATCGCGTCAACGAAGTTACGGCTCATCAGGTCACCCAGCACGTCCTGGCGAACAGATGCGCCATAACGCTGAGCAACAACATTCATCGGCACTTTGCCTTTACGGAAGCCGTCAATGCGAACTTTTTTCGCTACGTTGACCAGCTCGCTTTTGACAGCATTCTCGATGCTGTCAGCGGCGATAGTAATCGTTACACGGCGCCCAAGGCCCTGAGTGGTTTCAACTGAAACTTGCATCTTGTTACCTCAAAAAAATCACAGTGCTCGGTCAACTCTGGAAGCGCGAACAGGTTGCTTCGCAGAACCGGGATGCCCTCTTCAAATCAGAAACACATTCCCTGTCGTCAGAATCATCCCGAAGACATTCATAATAAAAGACGCGGCATTATAGCGGCATCACTTTTGTGAGTCGAGAACGGTTGTCGCCCACTGCTGCGGCTTTTTTCACATTTCCCGAGCAAATTTGCCTGTAAATATGCGTGAATTGCACATTTTTCAGGCAAAACAAAACGGCCCGCAGGCCGTTTTCTCATAAATCTTCACGCAACATACTGGAAAAGCTCCAGCGGTTGCAAATGCGATTTCTACGCGATACTTCCAGCCCCGCGACAAGGAGGAGAAGCAAAGACGGTATCCTGTAGCCCTTCCCACTCTTTGATTGTATAGGTATGCAACGCCAGAGCGTGCACGGTGCTTGATAGTTCCTCAGTCAACGTTCCGTAAATCATACGGTGACGATTAAGAAAACGCTCGCCAAGGAAGCGATCGCTCACCAACACCACTTTAAAATGACTTTCAGAGCCCGCAGGAACGTTGTGGCGATAGCTTTCATCCACGACTTCAAGATACACCGGGTCGAACGCTGCCCTAAGTTTTGCTTCGATCTGTTCACGTATCATCATGAATTTTCTCCTCCGACAACGCTGTATTGCCGCCATTCCCTTTAAATGTTAGCCGCTTTTACCGCTTCCATTGGGCGAAAACAACAAAAAATTAGCATTCCTCTGATATTTTCATGCAAAAGTATCGGCTTTAGTGGTTCGGTGTCCTGAAAGCCCTGCCTGCGTTGCGATAAGAGATGCAGTCAGGACAGAAAACGCACAAGGCGATGAATTTACATGCGTTGCCACTTCCCCTTGCCGTTGGCGATGTTATGATGGCGGGAATTTTCCTCATTACCACTCCACCATGCGTTGAGACCCTGAACATGTTTAAGAAAATTCTTTTTCCTTTGGTCGCGCTGTTTATGCTGGCCGGATGCGCCACTCCGCCGACCACCATTGATGTTTCACCGAAAATCACCCTGCCACAGCAGGATCCCAGCCTGATGGGCGTGACCGTCAGCATTAACGGCGCCGATCAGCGTCCGGATCAGGCGCTGGCGAAAGTCACCCGCGATAACCAACAGGTTACGCTCACCGCCTCCCGCGACCTGCGCTTCCTGTTGCAGGAAGTGCTCGAGAAACAGATGACCTCGCGTGGCTATATGATTGGCCCGAACGGCGCCGTGGATCTGCAAATCATTGTGAATAAACTGTACGCCGACGTTTCTCAGGGCAACGTGCGTTACAACATTGCGACCAAAGCCGATATTGCGATCGTTGCCACTGCCGCCAACGGCAATAAGATGACGAAAAACTATCGTGCCAGCTACTCTGTTGAAGGCGCCTTCCAGGCCTCGAATAAAAATATCGCCGATGCGGTTAATAGCGTCATGACCGATACCATTAGCGATATGGCGCAGGACACCAGCATTCACGATTTCATCAAGCAAAACGCGCGTTAATTTAAGTCGCAGACCCGGCTTCGCGCCGGGTCTGCACGACATGCCATGTCTAATCATTACTTACGCATTTTCACGCAGCCAAAATCAGCTATCCTGCTGATCCTCGGTTTTGCCTCGGGATTACCGCTCGCCCTCACCTCCGGCACGCTGCAGGCGTGGATGACCGTTGAAAACATCGATCTGAAAACTATCGGTTTTTTCTCGCTCGTCGGCCAGGCCTACGTCTTTAAGTTCCTCTGGTCGCCGGTGATGGACCGCTATACGCCGCCGTTTCTCGGCCGTCGTCGCGGCTGGCTGCTGGCGACCCAGTTTCTGCTCCTTATCGCCATTGCGGCGATGGGTTTCCTTGAACCGTCCACGCAGCTGCGCTGGATGGCGGCGCTGGCGGTGGTCATCGCCTTTTGTTCCGCCTCTCAGGATATCGTATTTGACGCGTGGAAAACTGACGTGCTGGCCGCGGAAGAGCGAGGCACCGGAGCGGCAATCAGCGTGCTGGGCTATCGTCTGGGGATGCTGGTCTCCGGCGGGCTGGCGCTCTGGCTGGCCGATCGCTGGCTGGGTTGGCAGGGGATGTACTGGCTGATGGCCGCGCTGCTGATCCCCTGCATTATCGCCACGCTGCTGGCGCCGGAACCCAGCGACGTTATTCCGGTGCCGAAGACGCTGGAGCAGGCCGTCGCCGCACCGCTGCGCGACTTCTTCGGCCGCAATAATGCCTGGCTTATTCTGCTGCTGATCGTCCTTTATAAGCTTGGCGACGCGTTTGCCATGAGCCTGACCACCACGTTCCTGATTCGCGGCGTCGGTTTCGATGCGGGTGAAGTGGGAATGGTGAATAAAACGCTCGGCCTGTTCGCCACGATTATCGGCGCGCTTTACGGCGGCGTGCTCATGCAGCGCCTGACGTTGTTCCGCGCGCTGCTGATTTTCGGCCTGCTGCAGGGGGTATCCAACGCCGGATATTGGCTGCTCTCAATTACCGATAAACACCTTTTCTCCATGGCGACGGCGGTGTTTTTCGAAAATCTGTGCGGCGGGATGGGCACCGCGGCGTTCGTCGCGCTGCTGATGACGCTGTGCAATAAATCGTTTTCAGCCACCCAGTTTGCCCTGCTCTCAGCGCTCTCTGCCGTTGGGCGCGTGTACGTTGGGCCTATCGCCGGCTGGTTTGTTGAAGCCCACGGCTGGCCTACCTTCTATCTCTTTTCCGTCGTCGCCGCGGTGCCGGGGATTTTGCTGCTGTTAATTTGCCGGCGTACGCTGGAACACACTCAGCGCTCAGAAAGCTTTATGCCGCGCACGCGCTTTCCGCAGACCTACGGGCTGGCATTAATTATTCTGGCTGCTGGCTGCCTGATGCTGGCGATTTGGCTGCTGCTGCTGGCGCTCAACGCGCTGGATTACACCAACTTCTCCTTCCTTGCCGGCCTGCTTGAGATCGCCGTACTCACCGCCGTCGCGGGTATTTTACTCGGCGCCTTCCTTGACTATCTGGCATTACGTAAAACCGAGCTGATTTAAATCAGCGCAGAAACGTACGTGGACGTTGTAATTACTAAACGTAATTATAACGTCTTATTAACGATTTTATATTCATCGTAGCCGATTTGTTGTTTTGTGCGTTTTAGATTTCTGGAAATTATTGACAATTTTCATGCGAATCTTTAAATAATTTAACCGATTCAGCTCTGCAGGTTTTATTTTCCGCTTTTACGATGTCTTTTATTTGATAATTAATTGTTAATTATTTGTGTTGTTTTGCGGGTAGTTATGCTCATTCTCTTATAAAGCCTTTCGTTCTTATCCCTTTCGTTATCAATCCCGCCTAAATCAAGGTTTGCAAGCGATAATGTCACACTCCGTAACATATGTGACAGGGCAAGCAGAAGCCGCTAACATAGAGCAGACACAGCTCCAACTATGTTTACAGTAATGCAACCTTCCCGTAAAATGCCCATACACTTTAAGCGCCACCAGATTCCGTGGAATTGAGGTCGTTCAATGAGACTTAGGAAATACAATAAAAGTTTGGGATGGATGTCATTAATCGCAGGCACTGTATTACTCAGTGGTTGTGATTCTGCACTCCTCGACCCAAAAGGACAGATTGGACTGGAGCAACGCTCTCTGATTCTGACGGCCTTCGGCCTGATGATGATCGTCGTTATTCCAGCCGTCTTGATGGCAGTAGGATTTGCCTGGAAGTATCGTGCGAGCAATAAAGATGCGAAGTATAGCCCGAACTGGTCACACTCCAACAAAGTGGAAGCTGTGGTCTGGACGGTTCCTATCCTGATCATCCTGTTCCTGGCCGTTCTGACCTGGAAAACCACTCACGCATTAGAGCCGAGCAAACCGCTTGCTCACGATGAAAAACCTATCACTATCGAAGTCGTTTCGATGGACTGGAAATGGTTCTTCATCTATCCGGAACAAGGCATTGCTACCGTCAACGAAATCGCCTTCCCGGCGAACGTACCGGTACACTTCAAAGTGACCTCCAACTCCGTGATGAACTCGTTCTTTATCCCACGTTTAGGTAGCCAGATTTACGCAATGGCCGGGATGCAGACTCAGCTGCACCTCATCGCGAACGAAGCTGGTACTTACGACGGTATCTCCGCCAGCTATAGCGGCCCGGGCTTCTCAGGAATGAAGTTCAAAGCTATCGCCACGCCGGATCGTGCAACCTTCGATCAGTGGGTAGCGAAAGCCAAACAGTCTGCGAACGCCATGGACTCCATGGAAACGTTCGACAAACTGGCTGCGCCTAGCGAATACAACAAAGTGGAATACTTCTCTAACGTGAAACCAGATTTGTTTAAAGATGTTGTTAACAAATTTATGTCTCACGGTAAGAGCATGGATATGACCCAACCTGAGGGCGAGCACGCAGCGCACGAAGGAATGGAAGGCATGGACATGAGCCACGCGGAAACCGCTCACTAAGGGGCCGAGGAAGAAAACGATGTTCGGAAAACTTACACTGGATGCAGTGCCCTACCATGAACCCATTATTGTGGTTACGGTGGCTGCAATTATCATTGGGGGACTGGCGCTTCTGGCGGCCATCACTTACTTCGGTAAGTGGTCCTACCTTTGGAATGAGTGGCTGACTTCGGTTGACCACAAACGTCTCGGTATCATGTACGTTATCGTAGCAATCGTCATGTTGCTGCGTGGCTTCGCTGACGCCGTTATGATGCGTAGCCAGCAGGTGCTGGCCTCGGCCGGGGAAGCAGGCTTCCTGCCGCCTCACCACTACGATCAGATCTTTACCGCCCACGGCGTTATCATGATCTTCTTCGTAGCGATGCCGTTTGTTATCGGTCTGATGAACCTGGTGGTTCCGCTGCAGATCGGCGCGCGCGACGTTGCCTTCCCATTCCTTAACAACCTGAGCTTCTGGTTCACCGTTGTGGGCGTGATTCTGGTTAACCTCTCTCTGGGCGTCGGTGAATTCGCGCAGACCGGTTGGCTGGCCTATCCGCCGCTCTCGGGAATTGAGTACAGTCCGGGCGTCGGGGTCGATTACTGGATCTGGGCTCTCCAGCTATCCGGTATTGGTACAACGCTCACCGGTATTAACTTCTTCGTAACGATTATCAAGATGCGTGCCCCTGGCATGACCATGTTCAAGATGCCGGTGTTTAGCTGGGCATCTCTGTGCGCCAACATCCTGATTATCGCCTCCTTCCCAATTCTGACCGTCACCGTCGCGCTGCTGACCCTGGACCGCTACCTGGGCACCCATTTCTTTACCAACGATATGGGTGGCAACATGATGATGTACATCAACCTGATTTGGGCCTGGGGTCACCCGGAAGTGTACATTCTGGTTCTGCCGGTATTCGGTGTCTTCTCCGAAATCGCCGCAACCTTCTCACGTAAGCGTCTGTTTGGCTACACCTCGCTGGTATGGGCAACAGTGTGTATTACCGTTCTGTCGTTCATCGTTTGGCTGCACCACTTCTTTACTATGGGTGCGGGCGCGAACGTAAACGCCTTCTTCGGTATTACGACCATGATCATCGCTATCCCGACCGGGGTTAAGATCTTCAACTGGCTGTTTACCATGTACCAGGGCCGTATCGTCTTCAACTCAGCAATGCTGTGGACGATTGGCTTTATCGTAACCTTCTCCGTAGGGGGTATGACCGGCGTACTGCTGGCGGTACCGGGCGCAGACTTCGTGCTGCACAACAGCCTGTTCCTGATCGCGCACTTCCATAACGTCATCATCGGCGGCGTGGTGTTCGGTTGCTTCGCAGGTCTGACCTACTGGTGGCCGAAAGCCTTTGGCTTCACCCTGAACGAAACCTGGGGCAAACGCGCTTTCTGGTTCTGGATCATCGGCTTCTTCGTCGCGTTTATGCCGCTGTACGTACTGGGCTTCATGGGCATGACCCGTCGCCTGAGCCAGCAGATTGACCCGCAGTTCCACCCGATGCTGGTTGTTGCAGCCTGCGGTGCGGCGCTGATCGCTTGCGGTATTCTCTGCCAGCTGATTCAGTTCTACGTGTCTATCCGCGATCGCGAGCAGAACCGTGACCTGACCGGCGACCCGTGGGGCGGCCGTACGCTGGAGTGGGCAACCTCTTCTCCTCCGCCGTTCTACAACTTTGCTATCGTTCCTGTCGTTCACGAGCGTGACGCGTTCTGGGAAATGAAAGAAAAAGGCGACGCGTATAAGAAACCGGCTGGCTATGAAGAGATTCATATGCCGAAAAACAGCGGCGCGGGCATCGTGATTGCTGCTTTCGCAACGGTGTTTGGTTTCGCAATGATCTGGCATATCTGGTGGATGGCGATTGCAAGCTTCGTCGGTATCCTGGTGACCTGGATTATTAAGAGCTTTGACGAGGACGTGGATTACTACGTGCCGGTTGCAGTAGTCGAAAAACTGGAAAATCAGCATTTCGATGAGATTAACAAAGCAGGGCTGAAAAATGGCAACTGATACTCTTGCGCATAACGCCCACGCGCACGAACACGGGCACCATGATACAGGACCGATGAAGGTATTCGGTTTCTGGATCTACCTGATGAGCGACTGCATTATCTTCGCCACTCTGTTCGCTACCTATGCCGTTCTGGTGAACGGCACGGCGGGCGGTCCGACCGGTAAAGATATTTTTGAACTGCCGTTCGTTCTGGTTGAAACCGCGCTGCTGCTGTTCAGCTCCATCACCTACGGCATGGCGGCTATCGCCATGTACAAAAACAACAAGAGCCAGGTGGTTTCCTGGCTGGCGCTGACCTTCCTCTTCGGGGCTGGGTTCATCGCGATGGAACTCTATGAATTCCATCACCTGATTGTTGAAGGTATGGGCCCGGATCGCAGCGGCTTCCTGTCAGCGTTCTTCGCGCTGGTCGGCACCCACGGTCTACACGTGACCTCTGGTCTGATCTGGATGGCGGTGCTGATGGTTCAGGTTTCTCGTCGCGGCCTGACCAGCACGAACCGCACCCGTATCATGTGCCTGAGCCTGTTCTGGCACTTCCTGGACGTCGTGTGGATCTGCGTGTTCTCTGTTGTTTATCTGATGGGGGCGATGTAATGAGTCATTCTACCGATCATAGCGGCGCTTCTCACGGCAGCGTGAAGAGCTACATGACAGGTTTCATCCTGTCGATCATTCTGACGGTTATCCCGTTTGCAATGGTGATGAGTGGATCTGCATCGCATGCGGCTATTCTGGGAACCATCCTGGTCACTGCGGTTGTGCAGATTGTGGTACACCTCGTGTACTTCCTGCACATGAACAGTAAATCGGACGAAGGTTGGAACCTGACCGCATTTATCTTCACCGTAATCATCATTGCTATCGTAGTTGTCGGCTCCATCTGGATTATGTGGAACCTGAACTACAACATGATGATGCACTAAGAGCGGCGAGTATGTTTAAGCAATACCTGCAAGTAACGAAACCAGGCATTATTTTTGGCAACCTGATCTCCGTGATTGGCGGTTTCCTGCTGGCCTCCAAGGGCCACATCGACTATCCGCTTTTTATCTGGACGCTCCTCGGAGTATCCCTGGTGGTCGCCTCGGGTTGTGTTTTCAACAACTATATCGACCGTGATATCGATCGTAAGATGGAACGGACGAAAAACCGGGTGCTGGTCAAAGGGCTGATCTCGCCAGAAGCTTCGCTGGTATACGCCACCCTGCTGGGTATTGCTGGCTTCATGCTCCTGTGGTTTGGCGCGAATCCCCTGGCCTGCTGGCTGGGGGTGATGGGGTTCGTGGTTTATGTCGGCGTTTACAGCCTGTACATGAAGCGCCACTCCGTCTACGGCACGCTGATTGGTTCTCTCTCCGGCGCTGCGCCGCCGGTGATTGGCTACTGCGCGGTTACCGGTGATTTTGACAGCGGTGCCGCGATTCTGCTGGCGATTTTCAGCCTGTGGCAGATGCCTCACTCTTACGCTATCGCGATTTTCCGCTTCAAGGATTATCAGGCAGCGAACATTCCGGTACTGCCGGTAGTGAAAGGCATTTCGGTAGCGAAAAACCATATCACCGTTTACATCATCGCTTTCGCCGTTGCCACGCTGATGCTCTCCCTGGGCGGCTACGCTGGATATAAATATCTGGTTGTCGCTGCGGCGGTGAGCGTCTGGTGGCTCGGAATGGCGCTGCGCGGTTATAAAGTGGCGGATGATAAAGTCTGGGCGCGTAAGCTGTTCGTCTTTTCCATCGTAGCCATTACCGCGCTGTCGGTGATGATGTCCGTCGACTTTATGGTGCCGGATTCACACAACCTGCTGACCATGGTCAGATAGTGTCTCTCAATGGCGTATCGCACGATACGCCATTACTTATTTCCCCCTGTTAATCTCGCATCGCCGATGGTTGTAAATCATTCTCCCCACCCTATTATTCTGAGATTGTGCCCTCAACCCTCTCAACGCTTTCTCTGCCCCTGGCTAAATTCCGCTTCAGCGTCCTCGATCAAAGACGCCCCCCGTACATGCCTTTCTCCGCTTACTGCCGGAACGCGTTTAGCCATACTGATGCGATAATAGTCACGCAGTACTGCCAATTCGTTTCGACAAATAGCCGCATCAGATTCATCAGCAGCAATTCATTATCCTGCAGCCATCGTTTATTTAGATGAATTAAAATTGGTTTTAACGCTGGTACTGTCAATAAAATGAGCACTATATACCGGCTAATGATTCCGTTGTTTAACGAATCATCGCTAAGCACGGTTTTCCCACTGCGGTCGGCAATGGTATCTTTGAGATATGAATCCCGCCGCCGCGCTACCCCGTACGGCGCCGAGTGGTTTAGCTGCATATATACGGTAAATAAATTTATTGTGCGCAAAATAGTATAAGAGATATATCGCGAAATTTTTGTTTCGTCGAACGCTGACGTCATTCGGGTTAGCAAACCATAGACAGGCTCTCGTTCATTCAGCGGGCTGCGCTTCCTTCATTCCCGGTGGGCGAATGTGAAATCGAAAATTAACATATTAACGTGAGGTATGGTGCCAGGGTGATGTTCTCATGCCCTCCCCTCCTCCGCACGAACAGGCGGTCTTTTGCCATGAATATTTTTCTCTCCGGTTCATATAGCATCTCTATTGAACAATAGTAAAGTTTTCAATGAAAAAAAAGCTGTCCGTCTTATTTCCGCCTGCAACCACTTTCAGCGCGTTTTTCTTTATAAGGCCCTCATGCAATTTCACATTAAAGCCAGATGTGCCGAATAAAAAATTCATACTCATGGCTTACGCCGTTATCTCTGAAGAAAACTTCATTTTATTAAATTTGTATGAAATTGAATATTTCACATATTAATACTCTGGATTAACATAATTTAAGAGTGTTAGTATTTCTTCCGTGGGTAAGAGACCCACTAATAAAAATTAATCAAACTTAACAAGGAATACCAATGAAAGAATTAACTATTGGCGAAATGGAATCTATTTCTGGTGGTTTTAATGTGTTCGGCAGCATTGCTAACAGCATTTCCAGCATTATTAATAATACAGCAAGCCATCTGAGCGATTTTATTACCTCCGCAGGTGCTACCATCGCCAATGCCATCGTTAACGATACCATTGCGTTCGGTGATTACCTGAGCGGCACATCTACGTGGCAGGATTTCGTTGCCTCAAGCAACGAAAACTGGAGCAATTCTGTGCACGACCTGTCGGGCGAGTGGAACACTTTCACTAACAGCGTCACCGCCTAATATCGGTTCGTCATTCTCAGGGCAGGATTCTTCCTGCCCTTTTTTTTGCCTACCGTAAGCTCTCTCGGCACAAGGATGAGTGAATCGTCTGCGCCTTTGGTTTTAACCCACCAGCATCGCCTGAGCGCTATAGAGCAAATCCAGATGATCGCGGCATAGTGCCTCAATCGAGGTTCTTGACTGATGGCTGGTTAAACTCAGCGCTCCCCAGTAGAGCCCTTCCCGATCTGACAGCGGCACGGCCAGGACCAGCATGCCAATTTCAAACTCCTGCTCAATCGCGGCGTATCCCTGGCGACGAACCTGAGCGATCTTTTCCATTAACGCCGCCACGTCCGTCACCGTATAGGGCGTACGCTGCTCGCGGCGGATCCGCTGCAAAACGGTTTCACACTCGGTTTCCGCTAAGGAAGCCAGCCATAGTCGCCCTCCGGCGGTACAGTAAATCGGCACTCTCTCCCCCAGACGCACTGAAGTCGAGTTAAACGGCGTGTGTTTACTGCGGGCGATATACACCAGCTCGTCATCATCTATCACGCCGACCGAAGCGTGCTCTTCCGTCCGACTGGCGATGTACTCCACGATCGGTCGTACCATGCGTGGGAACTGCGCCGAATCGACATACGCCTGCCCCAACCTTAACGCTTTAGGCGTTAGCCAGTAATGACGTCCGTCGGTTTGCAGATAGCGCTCGTGCAGCAGGGTAAGGAAAAAGCGCCGCGCGGCGCTTTGCGTCAGGCCGCTCATTTTCGCCGCCTGCGGCACGGTGAGCCGGGGGAACTCTTTTGAAAATAGCTGGATCAGCGCCAGCCCTTTTTGCAGGCCGACGATCAGATCGCGGGTATGAATCTGGTTTTGCATACTTGTTCACACTTTCGCAACAATACAATCACTTTAGCGCGATTATCGCAGTGGTAGTGCGATTAACAACCAGTATGGCCGAATTCTGCGTTGTCGCTCTCAGCTTCCGCTGAAATACTTTCACAACATTCATTTAACAAAATGAGGTTTGAAATGGTCAGTGGATTCACTCAGGTCGTCGCCGTCATCGGCCACCCGATTACCCAGGTTAAGTCGCCGGAGAATTTCAACCGCTTCTTTGCTGACCAGCAGTTGGACAGCGTGATGATCCCGGTTGATATCGCCCCCGAAGCCGTTGCTGACTTTCTGCAGGCCCTGCGCGGCTGGCACAACATGAGCGGCGTCCTGGTCACCGTTCCGCACAAACAGCGGGCCGCCGCCCTGGTCGACGAGTTAACCCCGCGAGCTCAGCACCTCAATGCCATTAACGTCATCCGTAAGCTGGCCGATGGCCGTTTACAGGGCGATATGCTAGACGGCGTCGGTTTTCAGCTTGCCGCAGAGGCGCACGGCTTTAGCGCCGCCGGTAAAAAGGGGCTGCTCTCCGGCTGCGGCGGTGTGGGCAGCGCTATCGCGTGGGGGCTTTGCGAAGCGGGTATCCGCCAGCTGGCCCTTTATGATCAGAATCCCGCCACCCTTCAGCTGCTGCATAACCGGCTGGCCACCCATTTTCCGCACGTTCATCTCGTCGACCTGCCCGCTACGCTTGCCGGCCTGGATTTGCTGGTGAATGGTTCCCCGGCGGGAATGGCCGGTTTCGAGCCGTTGCCGCTGCCGCAGACGCTGCTGGAAACCCTTCCGCTATCCACGCATGTCGCCGACGTCGTGACCGCCCCGATCATCACCCCGCTCCTCGCCTTCGCCCGGGATCGCGGCTGCGCGATCCAGACCGGGCCGGAGATGGCGCTGGCGCAGATGAAACTGATGGGGCAATTCATCGGCGCCATCGCGCAGGAACAAGGAGCGGCGGCATGAAAAGCTGGGATGTCATCGTTATCGGCAGCGGCGCCGCAGGTTTTGCCGCGGCGGTGACCGCCAGCTGTAAGGGACTGTCGGTGCTGATGCTGGAAAAAGCCCCGCTGTTTGGCGGCACCTCCGCCATTTCCGGCGGCGCGGTGTGGATCCACGATAGCGATCAGGCGCGGAAAATGGCCGTGGGCGGCAGCCCGCAGGCCATCGAAACCTATCTGCGGACGATTATCGGTGAGCCTCATTATCGTCAGGATCTGGTGGATGCCTTTATCGCTTCAGGGCGCGAGGCGCTGGCGTTTCTTGAAAAAGAGGGCGCGGTGAAATATAGCCTGCGCCCGCTCTCTCCGGATTATTACCCGGATGAGCCCGGCGCCGTCGATGTCGGGCGGGCGCTCGAGGTGGTGGAGTTTGACGGACGGGAACTGGGTGCGCATTTTCGCGACCTCCGCTCTCCCCCACCGGGAATGCTGCTGTTTGGCGGGATGATGGTTAACCGGGTTGATATCCAGCACTTTCTCGATATGCGCCGCTCCCCGCGCTCGTTCGCGCACTGCGGCAGACTGTTGCTGCGCTTCGGTCGCGATCGCCTGCGGTACCCTCGCGGTACCCGCCTGGCGATGGGCAACGCGCTGATCGCCCGCATGGCGACGCTCGCCTTTCGCAAAGGTATGCAGCTCAGGCTCAACGTCAACGTGCTTTCGCTGAGCGAACGCAATGGCGAGGTGACCGGCGTAGAAATTGAGCACGAGGGACAAAAGCAGGCCCTTGAAGCCCGCTGCGGGGTGGTACTGGCGGCGGGTGGTTTTGCCGCAGGCAGGCTGGCTGAACGCTATCGCCCCCAGACCCGCGAGCACTACACCATGTCCCCCGCCGCCAACGACGGCGCCGCGCTGCGCCTTGCCGCCGCGGTCAATGCCCGGGAAGGGGCTGACCTGCCGTCTAACTTTTTCTGGGCGCCGGTCTCGGTTTTACAGCATCCCGACGGCACGCAAGAGCGCTTCCCTCATCTGGTCACCGATCGCGCCAAACCTGGAGTGATTGCCGTCAACCAGCGCGCGGTGCGCTTCGTGAACGAATCTAACTCTTATCACCACTTCGCCAGCGCCATGCAAAGCCGGGCAGAAAATGCGCCCTGCTTTCTGATTTGCGACGCCCTGGCCATGAAGCGCTACGGCCTCGGCCTGGCGCGCCCTGCCCCGGTCAATAATGACGCGCTGGTGAAAGCGGGCTATCTGCATAAGGCCGATACGCTGCCTGAACTGGCGCAGCGGCTCGGCCTGGATCCGCAGACGCTCGCTGACACGGTGGCTCGCTACAACCGCGACGCCGCTCAGGGCCTCGACCCGGCGTTCACCAAAGGCGGCAACAGCTATAACCGCGCGATGGGCGACCCCGGCCACCGGCCAAACGCCTGTAACGCTCCGCTGACCCGCGCGCCGTTTTATGCCGTCACCCTCTATACCGGCGATCTCGGTACCTCGCGCGGCCTGGTCACTACCGCCGATGCTCAGGTCATTAACCAGCACGGTGAACCGATTAAAGGCCTCTATGCCGTGGGTAATGATATGGATTCGATGATGGCCGGAACCTACCCCGGCCCAGGTATTACGCTCGGCCCGGCGCTCACCTTCGGCTATCTCTCAGCCAGCCATATGGCGCAACAACACGCACTATAAACAGGAGAAAATCATGATCTATGAAAAACGCACCTACACCATCAATCCGCTGAAAATGGCCGACTGGCTGGCGCTGTACAAAAGCGATGCTTACGCCGTGCAAACCGAGCACCTCGGTAAGCTCATCGGCTTCTTTTTTACCGAAATTGGCGTGGTCAATCAGGTGGTGCATATCTGGGCCTATGAAAGTCTGGACGATCGCCTGGCGCGTCGGACGCGCATGGCGCAGGACGAACGCTGGCTGACGTTCTCGCGCAAAAACCGCGAGCTGGCCGCCGTCGAGCGTCTGGAGTCGGTGCTTCTGCGCCCCACTGATTTTTCACCACTGCAATAAGGAGAGGGTCATGAGCGGGCAGATGAACGTGGATGTTCTGGTCGTCGGCTCCGGCGCGGCGGGGCTCTCTGCCGCCGTCACCGCCGCGCTCGGCGGCGCCAGCGTACTGGTTGCGGAGAAAGAGTCGGTCATTGGCGGCACCAGCGCCTGGTCCGGCGGCTGGCTGTGGATCCCGCGTAACCCGCTGGCTCGTGAAGAAGGGATTGAAGAAGAACCGGGCGCGCCGCTCGCTTATTTACGCCATGAAATGGACGGTGAGCCTGCCGATGCGCGTCTGCTTGCCTTCTTACAGTACGGACCGGAGATGATCGACTTTTTCCGCCGCCGTACCGCCGTGCAGTTTCTTTCCGGCAGCAAAATGCCCGATTTTCACGCTTCACCGGGCGCTGCGCTGGGCGGCCGCTCGGTCACGGCGCAGCCTTTTGACGGACGGCTGCTGGGCGACTGGCTGCATCGCCTGCGGCCTCCGTTGGAGACCATCAGCCTTGCGGGTATGGGCATTGCCGGCGGCACGGACATGGCGCACTTTTTCAACGCGACCCGCTCACCGGGCTCGGCGCTGTATGCGACCCGCCGCCTGCTGCGTCACGGCTGGCAGCGGCTACGCGCCGGTCGCGGACAGCATCTGGTTAACGGCAACGCGCTGGTCGCCCGCCTGCTGCGTTCGGCGCTGGATGCGGGGGTTAATTTTCAGCTTAACGCGCCGGTAGAACGTCTGCTTGCCGACAACAACGGCGTTGCAGGCGCGATATTACGCAGCGACGGCGGCGCGCTGAAGGTTCGCGCCGGCGCGGTGCTCCTCGCCTGCGGAGGCTTTCCTCACGATAGGCAGCGTCTGGCCGAAAATGTGCCGCACGCCGCCAGCGGCTACGGCCACTTCTCCGCCGCGCCCCCGGGCAATCAGGGGGATGGCATTCGGCTCGGCGAAGCGGTCGGCGGCCAGTTTGATACCTCACTCAGGCACGCCATGGCCTGGGCGCCGGTGTCGCGCGTTACCCTCGCCAGCGGACTGCAGTTGCCGTTCCCGCATCTGGTTGAGCGCGCTAAGCCCGGCTTTATTGCCGTGTTGCCTAACGGTAAACGCTTCACCAATGAAGCCGACTCTTATCATGATTTTATTGCCGCGCTGCTGGACGCGACGCCGTCGGGCGAAACGCCGCAGGCGTGGCTAATTGCCGACGGCCGTGCGCTGCGGCGCTACGGATTGGGCCATGCTCGCCCCTTCCCGTTTACCCCCGAGGCCTGGCGACGGACCGGCTATCTGTACGTCGGTGAGACGCCGGAAGCGCTGGCGAAAACATGCGCCATCAATCCGCAGCAGCTAACGGAAACGATCGCCCGGTTTAACGGCTTTGTAGACCAGGGAGAGGATAAGGATTTTCAGCGCGGCGCCTCGGCCTATAACCGCGCGCAGGGTGACGCCAGCCGCTCGCCCCACCCCACGCTCGGGAAACTCAGCCATGGGCCTTTTTATGCGGTACGTATATTGCCCGGCTCGCTGGGTTCCTTCAGTGGACTAATCACCGATGAAAATGCCCGTGTTCTCAACGCGCAGCGGCAGCCGATCCAGGGGCTTTTCGCCATCGGCAACGATATGTCGAGCGTGATGCGGGGATTCTATCCCAGCGGCGGTATCACGCTGGGTCCGGCCATGACTTTTGGCTATCTGGTCGGAAAAAACCTGGCAGAAAATCTCAATAAAACAACGCAGTAAAAGCATTCCACCAGGGACGGCAATACGCATAACAACAATCACCTGCAACTGTACTGGAGTCCTTTATGAACATGCGAACCCTCTCACTCGCCGCGCTTACCCTCCTCGACGTTCCGCCGCCGGAACAGGTACGCATTGCGGCCCAGACCGGATTCACCCACGTTGGTCTGCGCCTGCTTCCCGCAACCCCGTCAGATCCGGATTACGACATGCTCGGCGACACCGCCGCCGTACGCGATACCCTGGCGGCGCTGATGGAAACCGGCGTTCGCGTTTCGGACGTTGAGATCGTCCGCCTGACGCCCGATTTTTCAGTGGACGCTCGTTTGCAGCTTTTTCTTACTACCGCCGCGCGCCTTGGCGCAAAGCAGGTTTTAGTGGCAGGAAACGATGATAACCGCGCGCGCAGCGCGGGAAATCTCGCCCGGCTTGCCGAAGCCGGCCAGGAGCATGGATTAACCATGAACCTGGAGCCCATGCCCTGGACCCACCTGCGCACCATTGCCGAAGCCCGGGCGCTCATCACCGCCAGCGGCCGCAGCGATATCGGTATTTTGATTGACGCTATTCACTTCTGGCGGGCCGGCGAATCCCTGTCCACGATCGCGGCGCTACCGCAAAATTGCCTCAACTATATGCAGCTTTGCGATGCCTCACCGCAACCCCCCGCTGACGAGCAGGAGCTGATTTACCAGGCCCGCGCCGCGCGCCAGGTCCCCGGCGAAGGCGGACTCGACCTGCACGGTCTGATGGCGGCGCTTCCGGCCACGCTGCCGGTATCCATCGAGGTCCCGCTAAGCGGCGATCGGGGTGCGCTGCCGCCGCTCGCTCGCGCTCAGCTGCTGTTTAACGCCGCGCAGTCCTACCTGCGCCCTTGCGCATAAGGAGAGTCCCATGACACAGACTCAACGCCTGGACGTCAGGGAGTTAATCAACGCCAATCCGCTAAGCCGCTTTCAGAAGCTGGTGGTGTTTTTAGGCTTCTGCGTTATCGCGCTGGACGGCTTTGATATCGCCATCATGGGATTTATCGCCCCGACGCTGAAGCAGGAATGGGGAGTAAGCAATCACCAACTCGGTTTTGTCATCAGCGCCGCGCTGATAGGCCTGGCGCTGGGGGCCATTTTCTCCGGGCCGCTCGCCGACTGGCTGGGACGGAAAAAAATTATCATTAATAGCGTCTTCTTCTTCGGCTTCTGGACCATCGCCACCGCCCTTTCACAAAATATTGAGCAGATGATGGTTTTCCGCTTCCTGACCGGGCTGGGATTAGGCGCCGCCATGCCGAATATCGGCACCCTGGTGTCAGAGTATGCGCCGGAGCGCCAGCGCTCGTTCCTGATTACGATTATTTTTTGCGGCTTCACCTTTGGCGCGGCGGCGGGCGGTTTCTCCGCATCCTGGCTAATCCCGCAGTTTGGCTGGCACTCGCTGATGCTGCTTGGCGGGATCCTCCCGCTGCTGTTCGCTCCGGTCCTGATCTGGCTGTTACCGGAATCGGTGCGTTTTCTGGTCGTTAAGCGCGCGCCTGCCGAACGTATTCGGCGGATTATGCAACGCCTCTATCCGGGACAAATCCCCGATGAGGCCGAGTTCAGCCTCCCGGCCCAGCCCGTCCAGGCAAATGCCATGCGCATCGTTCTCTCCCGCCAGTATCGCTTCGGTTCGATGATGCTCTGGCTGGTTTACTTTATGGGGCTTTTTTTGGTTTACCTCCTCGGCAGCTGGCTACCGACGCTGGTAAAAGAGGTGGGCTTAACGGTCGGCCAGGCGGCGGTAATGACCGCAATGTACCAGGCTGGGGGAACCCTTGGCTCGCTGTTTGCGGGCTGGCTAATGGACCGGATCAACCCACATCGGGCGCTCGGGCTGATTTACGCGGTTGGCGGCCTGTTTACGATGGCGATGGGCTATGCCGCGGCAAGCTTTGCGCTCATCTGCCTGCTGGCGTTTATCAGCGGAGCCTGCTTAAACGGCGCCAATACCGGCATGAACGCGCTCTCCGCCCGCTACTATCCTACCGAAGCACGGGCTACCGGCTCCAGCTGGATGCACGGCGTTGGCCGCATGGGCGCGATCCTGAGCGCCTTTGCCGGGGCGGAGATGCTGGCGCTGAATATCAGCTTCGAAAGCGTTTTCCTGATCCTTGGCATTCCCGCCGCGATAACCGTCGCCGGGCTGGCGGCCAAAGGTATTTTCGCGGCTGGCCCGACGACAAGAGCCACCGCGTCAACCGCGCCCGTCAGAAGTACCTTTTAAACGTTGACGCTAAGGCAGGCGTGTTTCAAAAACACGCCTGCCAAAAAAGAAAAATTAATTTCATTTAAATGAGCAATGAAAAATAAAAATGCCATGCAGTATCGATTCACTTCACAAAATCACAGCGCAAAATCATTAAATCCATACAATAAACAAATCAAATATCGTTCAGAAAAACACTTAATAACCTTATCAATCAGAATGGCTTGATAGCTGTAGCCAAAAAATTTACGGCTCAATTTTTACGGTTTTTCGATCCGCCTCGCATATACAGAAATTAAATTCCAAACAAACATTGAAATGAAATAAATATTTCCTTATGTTCTGGCTGATATTCAGGATAAGGTCGTGCCGGTGGAACTGGCGCAGAGGTCCTGACTTGTCCTTCCAGACAAAGGAATTGACCATGAGTGAACAGCAGATTCTTCTCTCTCCCGCGGCAGCACGCGGCGATAAGCTAAGCTGGGCTACCCGAATCGCTTACGGCGGCGGCGATACCGCCTGTAACGTCGTTTTCGGCATGATCGGCACGGTTTTAACCCTGTTTTATACCGACTATGTCGGCATCAGCATCGCCACCGTTGGCCTGGTGATGCTGATCTCACGTCTGTTTGACGGCGTTTCCGATGTCATCATGGGCCTGATGGTGGAACGCACGAACTCTCGCTGGGGTAAATCACGCCCCTGGCTGCTGTGGATGAGCGTACCCTACGCCGTATCGGCAATTTTACTGTTCACCGTCCCGCAGACCACCGGCACGCTGCAGTTTCTCTATCTGCTGGTCGCCTATAACTTCTGCACCACCGTGTGCTATACCGCCATCAACCTCCCCTACGGCAGCCTCTCTGCGATGATGACCCGCGCCTCATGGGAAAGGGATATGCTTAGCATCACCCGAATGTCGATGTCGCCTTTTGGTCGTATTCTCGCCGTTGCCTGCACTTTGCCGCTGGTGAAGTACTTTGGCGACGATCAGGCCGCGTGGATCAAAACCATGTCTATTTGGGCTTTTCTGGCGCTGCTGTTGCTGCTGTTTTGCTTTTATAAATGCGAAGAGAAGGTGGTCATCAAAGCGCGAGAAAAACAGGGAAACGTACCGGTAAAAACCCAGCTTTCCGCGCTTTTTCGTAACCAGTACTTCTGGGCCAGCGCCATCCTGTGGACCGCGCAAAGCGTGTACTACACCGTGGTAGGGATCGCGCTGCCTTACTACTGCCGCTACGTGCTCGGCGACGATACCTTCTATAGCTCCATTTTCGTTGCCGAAACCGCCTGCATTATTATTTTCACCTTCCTGAGCTCCGTGCCCATCCGCAAATACGGTAAACGCAACGTTGCCCTCTGCGGCATCGTGCTGGCGACCATCGGCCAGGTGCTGTTTATGTTTAACTCTGATGATTACCACTGGGCGCTGGCAAACGCGATTATTCGCGGTATTGGCTTCGCCCCGCTGAACGCCGTGCTGTTCGGATTCTGCGGCGATGCCGTCGAATTCGGCCAGTGGAAAACGCGCGTCAGACAGGAAGGGATGATCTTCTCCGCCGGTTCCGTTGGGACGAAACTCGGCGCAGGTATTGCCGCCGCGGTTATCTCCGGCCTGCTGAGCATGGCGGGTTACGTCAGCTCCAGCAGCGGCTCCGGCGTTCAGCCGCAAAGCGCTATCGACATGATTAACCACGTTTATCTCTACGGCTCTTTCTTCCTGTGGATCGTGGTCATTATCACCCTGCTGTTTTATCGCCTGGATAAGCAATACCCGCAGATCATGCATGACCTGAAAGAACGCGAAGCCCGTGGCGAGATGTAAAACCTTAGAACCAGGCCCGCGCTCGGCGAGCGCGGGTACACAGAAGAACATCTGAAATCCGTAGGATCTCTATCATTGAGGAGTGCACCATCATGTTAAACGGCATGAAACCCTTATCCCGCTCCCTGCGCTGGGGCATGGTCGGCGGCGGCGGCACCAGCCAGATTGGCTACAGCCACCGCTGTGCGGCGCTTCGCGACAACGTCTTTACTCTGCTCGCCGGCGCGCTTGATATCGATGCCGAGCGCGGTCGTCAATTCGGCGAGCAGCTCGGCATCGCTCCTGAACGCTGCTACGCCGATTACCAAACGCTGTTCGCGGAGGAGGCCAAACGCCCTGACGGCATTGAAGCCGTATCGGTCACTACGCCGAACAATACTCACTTCGCTATCACTAAAGCGGCGCTTGAAGCCGGGCTGCACGTTATTTGCGAAAAACCGCTGTGCTTTACCGCCGACGAAGCGCGCGAGCTGCTGGCGCTAAGCAAAAAGCAGAATAAAATTATCGGCGTCACGTACGGCTATGCCGGGCACCAGATGATCCAGCAGGCGCGACAGATGATAGCGGAAGGGATGCTCGGCGAGATCCGCATTATTAATATGCAGTTCGCCCACGGTTTTCATAATGAAGCCGTTGAGCTACAGGCTGAATCCACCCGCTGGCGGGTAACGCCCAAATATGCCGGCCCTAGCTATGTGCTGGGGGATCTGGCGACCCATCCGCTATTTATTGCCGAGACGATGGTGCCGAACCTGAACATCACCCGCCTGATGTGCGCGCGTCAAAGCTTCGTCAAATCTCGCGCGCCGCTGGAAGATAACGCCTTTGTGCTGATGGAATATAACAACGGCGCCGTTGGCTCACTGTGGACCAGCGCGGTCAACAGCGGCGCGATGCACTCGCAAAAAGTCCGCGTCATTGGCGAAAAAGCCAGCATCGAATGGTGGGATGAGCGTCCAAATCAGCTCAGCTATGAGGTACAGGGCGAACCGGCCCGCGTCCTCGAGCGCGGGATGCCCTATCTCAGCCAGCAGGCGCTGGCGGACGACCGCATTGGCGGCGGTCACCCTGAAGGGCTGTTCGAGGCGTGGGCCAACCTCTATCGCCGCTACGCTATCGCCATCGACGCGATAGATCGCGGGGACCAGGCGTTCCTGGAGACCTTCTGGTATCCGGACGTCGAAGCCGGTCTTCACGGCGTTTACTGGGTTGAGCAGTGCGTCAAATCCGCCGACGCAGGCGGCCAGTGGGTTGACTTTAACTGCCAATAACCGCTGAACACCAGTGGAGGCCCCTCCACTGGTTTTTTCTTTCTACCGTACTCACCTCATCATGCAACACAGTCGTAATATCTGTTAAACAAACATTTATTTACGCTTCTGTTTCCCCCCACTACACTATGCGCAGTTTTTATATTGAGGTGGTAATGAACGATAATAAAATGACGCCAGGCGAACTGCGTGCGACCTGGGGTTTGGGGACCGTATTCTCTTTGCGCATGCTCGGCATGTTTATGGTCCTGCCGGTTCTGACCACTTACGGCATGGCGTTACAGGGCGCAAGCGAAGCCCTTATCGGACTGGCAATTGGTATTTACGGGCTGGCCCAGGCGCTATTCCAGATACCTTTCGGGCTGCTTTCTGACCGCATTGGCCGTAAGCCGCTGATCGTCGGCGGCCTGTTAATCTTCGTTGTCGGCAGCGTTATCGCCGCGCTTTCTGACTCTATCTGGGGCATTATTCTTGGCCGCGCGCTGCAGGGCTCCGGGGCGATTGCCGCCGCGGTCATGGCGCTGCTTTCCGATTTAACCCGCGAGCAAAACCGCACTAAAGCCATGGCGTTTATCGGCGTCAGCTTTGGCGTCACCTTTGCTATCGCCATGGTTCTCGGGCCTGTCGTTACCCACCAGCTCGGCCTGCACGCCCTGTTCTGGATGATTGCTGTTCTGGCGACGCTCGGCATCCTGCTGACGCTATGGGTGGTGCCGAACAGCCAGAATCACGTGCTGAACCGCGAGTCCGGTATGGTGAAAGGCTGCTTCAGCAAAGTTCTTGCTGAGCCAAAACTCCTGAAGCTCAATTTCGGCATTATGTGCCTGCATATCATGCTGATGTCCACGTTTGTCGCTCTGCCGGGCCAGCTTGAGGCCGCCGGTTTCCCCGCCGCCGAGCACTGGAAAATCTATCTGGTCACCATGCTGGTCTCATTTGTCGCGGTGGTGCCGTTTATTATCTACGCCGAAGTGAAGCGCAAAATGAAGCGCGTCTTTCTGCTGTGCGTCGCCATCCTGCTGATTGCTGAAATCGTACTCTGGGGTGCCGGAGGCTATTTCTGGGAGCTGGTCGCCGGCGTTCAGCTATTTTTCCTCGCGTTTAACCTGCTGGAAGCGCTGCTGCCGTCGTTAATCAGTAAAGAATCACCGGCCGGATATAAAGGCACCGCGATGGGCATTTACTCCACCAGCCAGTTCCTTGGCGTGGCCATCGGCGGAGCGCTCGGCGGCTGGGTGGATGGCTTTTTTGATTCGCAAACCGTCTTCCTGCTCGGCGCCCTGCTGGCGATGCTGTGGCTGCTGGTGGCCAGCACCATGAGCGAGCCGCCGTACGTTAGCAGCCTGCGGGTCGAGATCCCGGAGGATATCGCCGCGGACAAAATGCTCGAGGCGCGCTTACGGGCTAAAGAGGGCGTCAAAGAGGTGCTGGTGATTAGCGAAGAGCGTTCGGTGTATATCAAAATCGACAGCAAGATCACCAACCGCTTTGAAATTGAGCAGGCAATCAAAGGGATATAAAAGCGAGCACCTTTGTTCAGGCAGGCAAAAACGATTCTGAGCGGTGCTTTGTGTCCTGCCGGGCGGCGGCTAACGCCGTGCCCGGCCGACAGACGGGACTCTTTTAATCGCGGAAGTTTTTGAACTGGAACGGCTGGCCCAAATCACCGCCGCGCACCAGCGCCATAACCGCCTGCAGGTCGTCACGAGATTTACCGGTAACGCGAATCTCTTCGCCCTGGATCTGCGCCTGTACTTTCAGCTTGCTGTCTTTAATCAGCTTGACGATTTTTTTCTGCGTCGCGCTCTCAATGCCCTGCTTCAGCTTCGCATCGACAAACCAGGTTTTACCGCTGTGCACGAACTCGTCCGGCACTTCGATAGAACTGCCCTCAATTCCGCGTTTCAGCAGCTTGGCGCGCAGAATATCCAACAGCTGGTTAATCTGGAAATCAGACTCGCTGAGGACCTTGATGGTCTCGTTTTTTTCGTTCAGCTCAAAGCTCGCTTCGACGTTACGGAAATCAAAACGCGATTCAACTTCGCGGGTCGCGTTCTCTACGGCGTTTCGAACTTCCTGAAGATCGACTTCAGAGACAATATCGAAAGATGGCATCTTTTCCTCTCCTTCAGTTTCTTTTGCGTTGCATAATACCCGCAACGCGACATAACTCAACTTGTTATCCCGAAAGGATAACTGATAACGCTATACTTTAGCCATGAGCACCTGATGCAGCACTCACAGGTGAGGAGGAATAATGAAAGTAACCGTACTCGGATGCGGTGCACTGGGACAGTTATGGCTAACTGCGCTGTACAAACACGGACATGAAGTCCAGGGCTGGTTACGCGTCCCACAGCCATTCTGTAGCGTCAATGTGATTGAAACCGACGGCAGCGTGTTTAATGAATCGTTTACCGCTAACGATCCTGATTTTCTCGCCAGCAGCGACCTGCTGCTGGTCACCCTCAAAGCCTGGCAGGTCTCTAACGCGGTAAAAAACCTGAGCGCCATCCTGCCGTCGTCAGTACCTGTTCTGCTCATGCACAACGGTATGGGTACCGTTGACGAGCTTAAGAGCCTCAAACAGCCGCTGCTTCTGGCTTCGACAACGCAGGCGGCCCGCCGCGACGGCAACGTAATCGTCCACGTCGCCAACGGCACCAGCCATATTGGCCCAGCGAAAGCCTACCCTGAGGATTATAGCTATCTCGCTGATGTACTGCAGAGCGTGCTGCCCGACGTCGCCTGGCATAACAATATCTACCCCGCGACCTGGAGCAAGCTGGCGGTAAACTGTGTGATTAACCCGCTGACGGCGTTAAAAAACTGTCAGAACGGCGATTTACGCGAATACCCGCAAGAGGTCGCCGCGATTTGTTATGAAGTTGCGGCGGTGATGGATCGCGAGGGGATGCATACCTCGCCGGAAAACCTGTTATTCTATGTACATCAGGTTATTGAAAGTACGGCAGAAAATACCTCCTCCATGCTGCAGGATATTCTCGCCCAGCGCCATACGGAAATCGACTATATCACCGGTTATCTGTTAAAACGCGCCCGAGCCCACGGTATCGCCGTACCTGAGAATACCCGCCTGTTTGAACTGGTAAAGCGTAAGGAGAATGAATATGAGCGCGTCGGCACTGATTTGCCTCGCCCCTGGTAGCGAAGAGACCGAAGCGGTCACCACCATTGATTTACTCGTTCGCGGCGGCGTAAAGGTCACGACCGCCAGCGTTGCCAGCGATGGCAGCCTGACCATTGTCTGCTCGCGCGGCGTTAAGCTGCTGGCCGATGCGCCGCTGGTCGAAGTGGCCGATGGCGACTTCGATATCCTTGTTCTGCCCGGCGGCATTAAGGGTGCGGAGTGCTTTCGCGACAGCCCGCTGCTGGTTGAAACAGTACGTCAATTCCATCTTTCCGGGCGCATCGTTGCGGCGATTTGCGCCGCGGCGCCGACCGTGCTGGTGCCGCACAACCTTTTCCCCATCGGCAATATGACCGGCTTTCCGGCGCTGAAAGAACGTATCCCCGCCGAGCAGTGGCAGGATAAGCGCGTCGTCTGGGACGCTCGCGTTAAGCTGCTCACCAGCCAGGGGCCGGGAACCTCAATTGATTTCGCCTTGAAGATGATCGACCTGCTGGCTGGACGCGAAAAAGCGCACGAAGTCGCTTCACAGCTGGTGATGGCGGCAGGAATTTATAACTACTACGAATAAATGCAAAACGGCAACCCAGGGTTGCCGTTTTCATGATTGCGCCTTGCTCCTGAAGAACTAGGGGCGATATACCTTCACGTTTTCAAAGCCCTGCTCGCGCAGATACAGCGCCTGCAGGCGGCTCATGACCCCACGCTCGCACCACAGCAGCCAGGTTTTACTCTGGTCGAGATCGCCAAATTTGGTGCTCAGCTTATAGAACGGCAGAGAAACCACGTCCACGCCTTCCACCTTCAGCGGCTTATCGTCCTGCTCGTCGATAGAGCGGATATCGAGGATCGCGTCGTCAGGGCCAAAACCGCTGACGGTTTCCACTTCCACTACGTCCTGCTCGGTCTGCTGAGCGATATCGCGGATATCAATGTTGCTCGCTTCCGCCACCACTTTCTCGAGGATGCTGAAATCGAAGTGCTCTTCTTCCGCCTCGATCTTCGCCTTCACCGCTTTCACGGTGGGGCTCTTCGAGATAACGCCGCAGTATTCCGGCATGGTGCGGGCAAAATCTTCAGTGCCGATTTCACGCGCGAGGTCAATAATGTGCTCTTTATCGTGCGAAATCAGCGGACGCAGAATCAGCGTATCCGAGACGTTGTCGATCAGGCGCAGGTTGGTCAGCGTCTGGCTGGAAACCTGGCCTAACGCCTCGCCGGTGACCAGCGCCTGGACGCCGTAGCGCTCGGCGACTTTTGACGCCGCGCGCACCATCATCCGCTTGAGCACCACGCCCATCTGACCGTCGTCGACTTTCTCCAGGATCTCACCCACCACCGGCTCGAAGTTAATCGCCACGAAGCGCACGCGGTGTGAGCTGCCGAAGCGGTTCCACAGATAGTGCGCGACCTGACGCACGCCGATTTCATGGGCCGCGCCGCCGAGGTTAAAGAAGCAGTAATGCACGCGGCAGCCGCGGCGCATCAGCATATAGCTGGAAACGCCGGAGTCGAAACCGCCGGAAATGAGCGACAGCACGTCTTCCTGGGTGCCGATCGGGAAACCGCCGATACCTTCGTAGCGCCCTTTAACCAGCAGCAGGCGATCGTTTTCGATCTCGAGGTTAACCGTCACATCGGGGTCGGTCAGCTTCACTCGCGCCGTTTCAATATGCTGGTTCAAACCGCCGCCGACGTAGCGCTCCACTTCGATTGAGGTAAACTCATGCTTACCGCGACGCTTAACGCGCACGCAGAACGTTTTACCTTCCAGCGCGTCACGCCACAGCGGCAGCGTCTGCTCGAAAATATCGTGCAGGGAGGTATAAGGAACGTCTTCGACTTCCAGAATATGGTGGATACCGGGGATACGGGTCAGGGCATCGCGAATAGCCGGACGCTGGTTTTCATCCTTCGCCCGGACCTCGATATGATCCCAGTGACGAACGACGGCAAGCGTCTCATCATAGTTTTTGAGAACGTTACGAATGTTCCCGGTTAAAATTTTAATGAAGCGCAATCGCACAGATTGGCTTTTGATGGTGATTTCCGGGAACAATTTAATGATAAACTTCATGGCGACACTATTCGTTGGCAAGCCCCACGGGGCTTTAAGCATAAAAAGTTGTACAGGCGCGACTGGCGTCTGCATCCAGGGCGCGGAGTATACCACTATTGGACGCTTTTCACCTGGCATTGCGCGTTATTTGATTAACCGCGCGACTTCGTTACCATATTGATAGCCATCGAGACATTACAAGAGTCTATATTCACTATGCCAAAGAAAAATGAGGCCCCGGCCAGCTTTGAAACCGCCCTGGGCGAGCTGGAGCAAATTGTTAATCGTCTGGAAAGCGGCTCGCTGCCGTTAGAAGAAGCGCTCGGCGAATTCGAGCGCGGGATCCAGCTGGCGCGCCAGGGGCAGGCAAAGCTGCAGCAGGCCGAACAGCGCGTACAAATTCTGCTGGCGGATAGCGAAGACGCGCCGCTTATCCCTTTTACGCCGGACGCTGAATAAATGGACTTCCCGCAACAGCTACAGGCGTGCGTCGAGCAGGCTAACGAAGCGCTGCGCCGTTTTATCGCTCCGCAGCCCTTTCAGAACACTCCGCTGGTCGAAGCCATGCAGTATGGCGCACTATTAGGCGGCAAACGCCTGCGCCCGTTCCTGGTTTACGCGACCGGCGATATGTTTGGCGTTAGCCGCGCTACGCTGGATGCCCCTGCCGCCGCCGTCGAATGCATCCATGCCTATTCGCTGATGCACGATGACCTCCCGGCGATGGACGATGACGATTTACGCCGCGGCCAGCCGACCTGCCATATAAAATTCGGCGAAGCGAACGCAATTCTTGCCGGAGACGCCCTACAAACGCTGGCGTTTTCTATACTGAGTGATGCGCCGATGCCGGAAGTGCCGGATCGCGATCGCCTGGCGATGATTTCTGAGCTGGCCCAGGCCAGCGGCATCGCGGGTATGTGCGGCGGTCAGGCGCTGGATCTGGAAGCGGAAGGCCATCAGGTTGATCTGACGTCGCTGGAGCGAATTCACCGCCATAAGACCGGCGCGTTGATTCGCGCCGCGGTACGAATGGGCGCGCTGAGCGCAGGTGAAGCCGGACGCAGGGCGCTACCCGCTCTCGATCGCTACGCCGAGAACATCGGTCTCGCCTTCCAGGTCCAGGATGACATTCTCGACGTGGTAGGGGATACTGCCACGCTTGGCAAACGTCAGGGAGCCGACCAGCAGCTGGGCAAAAGTACCTACCCCGCCCTTTTGGGACTCGAGCAAGCCCGGAAAAAGGCCTTTGACCTGATTACCGACGCCCGCCGGTCGTTAACTGAGCTGGCCGCGCAATCTCTGGATACCACGGCACTGGAAGCGCTCGCGAATTACATAATTCAGCGTGATAAATAAACAATAAATGAGTCTCTGATGAGTTTTGATATTGCCAAATACCCGACCCTGGCGCTGGTGGATTCCACCCAGGAGTTGCGTTTGTTGCCGAAAGATAGCCTGCCGAAACTGTGCGACGAACTGCGGCGTTATCTGCTGGACAGCGTCAGCCGCTCCAGCGGACACTTTGCCTCCGGGCTCGGTACGGTAGAACTAACCGTGGCGCTGCATTACGTCTACAACACGCCTTTCGATCGCCTGATCTGGGACGTCGGCCACCAGGCTTACCCGCATAAAATTCTGACCGGACGCCGCGATCGGATTGGCACCATCCGCCAGAAAGGTGGGCTGCACCCCTTCCCGTGGCGCGGAGAAAGCGAGTATGACGTCCTGAGCGTCGGCCACTCGTCGACCTCCATCTCTGCCGGAATCGGCATAGCTATCGCCGCAGCCAAAGAGGATAAGCAGCGCCGCGCGGTTTGCGTAATCGGCGACGGGGCGATAACCGCCGGGATGGCGTTTGAAGCGATGAACCACGCTGGCGATATCAAACCCGATCTGCTGGTGGTGCTCAACGACAACGAAATGTCGATCTCCGAGAACGTCGGTGCGCTAAACAATCATCTGGCGCAGCTGCTCTCCGGCAAACTCTACTCCACGCTGCGCGAAGGCGGCAAAAAGGTCTTCTCTGGCGTGCCGCCGATTAAAGAGCTGCTCAAACGCACCGAGGAACATATCAAAGGGATGGTGGTTCCGGGGACCCTGTTTGAAGAGCTGGGCTTTAACTACATTGGGCCGGTGGACGGTCATGATGTTATCGGTCTGGTAAATACGCTGAAGAATATGCGCGACCTGAAAGGGCCGCAGTTCCTGCATATTATGACCAAAAAAGGCCGCGGCTATGAGCCCGCCGAAAAAGACCCGATCACCTTCCACGCGGTGCCAAAATTCGATCACACCAGCGGCGTGCTGCCGAAAAGCAGCGGCGGCCTGCCCTCTTACTCGAAAATCTTTGGCGACTGGCTGTGCGAAACCGCCGCGAAAGATGACAAGCTGATGGCCGTCACGCCAGCGATGCGCGAAGGTTCCGGGATGGTCGAGTTCTCGAAAAAATACCCCGACCAGTATTTCGACGTGGCCATTGCCGAGCAGCACGCGGTGACCTTTGCCGCCGGCCTGGCGATCGGCGGCTATAAGCCGGTGGTGGCGATCTACTCCACCTTCCTGCAGCGCGCCTACGATCAGGTGATTCACGATGTCGCCATCCAGAAGCTGCCGGTGCTGTTCGCTATCGACCGTGCGGGTATCGTCGGCGCCGATGGGCAAACCCATCAGGGCGCGTTTGATATCTCCTTCCTGCGCTGCATTCCTGACATGGTCATCATGACCCCCAGCGATGAGAACGAGTGCCGCCAGATGCTGTATACCGGTTATCACTACAACGACGGCCCGAGCGCGGTGCGCTATCCGCGCGGCTCCGGTACCGGCGCGGCCTTTGAACCGCTGGCCTCGCTGCCTATCGGTAAAGGCGTAGTGAAACGCGAAGGTGAAAAAATCGCGATTCTGAACTTCGGCACGCTGCTGCCGCAGGCGGCAAAAGTCGCGGAAAAGCTTAACGCCACCCTGGTGGATATGCGCTTTGCCAAACCGCTGGATGAAGCGCTGGTGCTACAGCTGGCCGCAGAACACGAAGTGCTGGTCACCCTGGAAGAGAATGCCATTATGGGCGGTGCGGGCAGCGGCGTGAATGAGCTGCTGATGTCCCGCCGCCGAGCGATTCCTGTGCTCAATCTCGGCCTGCCTGATTTCTTTATCCCGCAGGGAACCCAGGAAGAAGCGCACGCCGACCTCGGCCTGGACGCCGCCGGAATAGAAGCCAAAATCCACGCCTGGCTGGCATAATTGCCGCCACCGCTCCTGCTATGCTTAAAGGATACCCTTTACCCGTAGCAGGAGCGCACTATGCACTATATCCCTCTTGGCGATACCGATCTCCGCGTTTCCCGACTCTGCCTCGGCTGTATGACCTTTGGCGAACCGGACCGCGGTAACCATGCATGGACCTTACCGGAAGAGAGCAGCCGCCCGCTGATAAAATACGCCCTCGAGGGCGGCATTAACTTCTTCGACACCTCGAATAACTACTCTGACGGCAGCAGCGAAGAGATCCTCGGACGCGCGCTGCGTGAGTATGCCCGTCGCGATTCCGTGATCGTCGCCACCAAGGTTTACCATCAGGTGGGCGATCTGCCGCAGGGACTGTCGCGCGCGCAGATCCTGCGCTCCATTGACGACAGCCTGCGCCGCCTCGGCATGGAGTATGTCGATCTGCTGCAAATTCATCGCTGGGATTACACCACGCCCATTGAAGAAACTCTCGAAGCGCTAAACGACGTCGTCAAGGCGGGTAAAGCCCGCTATATCGGCGCATCGTCAATGCATGCCCGCCAGTTTGCCCAGGCGTTAGCGCTACAGCGGCAGAATAACTGGGCCCGCTTCGTCACCATGCAGGATCACTACAATCTGATTTATCGTGAAGAAGAAAACGAAATGCTGCCGCTATGCAGCCGTGAAGGCGTCGCGGTGATGCCGTGGAGTCCGCTGGCGCGCGGTCGCCTGACCCGTCCGTGGGGGGAAACCACCGCCCGTCTGGTATCCGATGAAGTCGGTAAGGCGCTCTACAATGCCACTGATGAGAATGATGAACTGATCGCGACAAACCTGGCCGAAGTCGCGGAAGAGCTTGACGCCAACCGCGCGCAGGTGGCGCTGGCCTGGCTATTGAGCAAGCCGGGCGTGGCCGCGCCGATTATCGGCGCCTCAAGGCAGGAGCAGCTGGATGAGCTGCTGCATGCGGTCGATTTAACGCTGACGCCGGATCAGATTGAAAAGCTGGAGACGCCGTATAAACCGCACCCGATTGTGGGGTTCAAGTAACGCGCGGTTCCCTGCCGATTCCCGGCTCGCGCTGCGCTTAGCCGGGCTACAGGTTCACCAGCATCTGCGGGCTACTGACTCACCAACGCCTGCGGGCCGGTAGCCCGGACAGGTGCGCAGCACCGCCTCCGGGAAAAGCCTGCCTGCTCGATTTCCCAGAGGCGCCAGGCCAGCCGGGCCAGACTGGTTTAAAAAAGACCAATCGGCCAGTGGTGGCCAATCACGTACAGCACCCCGGCGGAAATCACCCCGGCGACAATATCGTCCACCATGATCCCCATCCCGCCGTGGATATTGCGGTCGAACCAGCGGATGGGCCACGGCTTCCACATATCAAAGAGGCGGAAAATCACAAATCCGGCGGCGACCCACTGCCAGTCCATCGTCGGTAGAGCCATCAGGGTGATCCACATCCCGACAAACTCATCCCAGACAATGCTGCCATGATCGTGGGTGCCCATATCTTTCGCCGTACGGTGGCAAATATAGACGCCAATGCAGATGCTCATCATCACCGCCAGCGAATAGAGCTGCCAGGGGAGTAAGGTCAGCAAATACCAGAAGGGGATCGACGCCAGCGATCCCATGGTGCCGGGAACCACGGGGCTAAGGCCGCTGCCAAATCCCGTTGCCAGCAGATGCCAGGGGTTGCTCATCTTCAGGCGGCTTTTCGCCACATCTCTACTACGCGCCAAAATGATCGTATCCCTTAAAATCGAACGTGACGGGCTTACCTTCGCGTATGAACTGCAGACCTTCCGATTCCGGCAGGATCTGCCCAATGCAGGTAAAACGCGCGCCGAGGTTGGCAAGGGCCACGTCCAGCGCCCCGCGATTGAGTTCAGGTACGGTAAAGCACAGCTCGTAATCTTCACCGCCGGAGAGCGCCCAGCGCAGCGCCTGCTCAGGCTCAACCTGGCGCAGCATCGCATCCGAGAACGGCATCGCATCAAGATCGACGCGCGCGCCGCAGCCGCTGGCCTTGAGAATATGCCCCAGGTCAGAAATCAGGCCGTCGGAGAGATCGATGGCGGCGTTCGCCAAATCGCGCAGCGCCTGCCCCTGCAGAACCCGCGGCAGCGGACGCAGATGGCGCGCCAGGAGATAATCCGCGTCGGCGTCATCTTCAACCTGCAGCCGATCCTGCAAAATCGCCAGACCCGCTGCGCTGTCTCCCGGCGTGCCGGTGACGTAAATCCAGTCGCCATGCTTTGCCCCGGAGCGCTTCAAAGCGCGTCCCGTCGGCACATAGCCGTGAATACCCAGCGTCATCGACAGCGGTCCGCGCGTGGTATCGCCGCCAATGAGCTGCATATCGTAATAATTAAGCTGCACGAACAGGCTGTCGCTAAAGGCCTCAAGCCAGGCTTCGTCCGCTTCCGGCAGGGTCAGGGCCAGGGTTAGCCACGCCGGTTCAGCGCCCATTGCCGCCAGGTCGCTCAGGTTGACCGCCAGCGCTTTATAGGCGAGGTCGGCAGGGTCGATATCGGGTAAAAAATGGTTTCCCGCCACCAGGGTGTCGGTGCTGATTGCCAGCGTTTTTTTCTCGGGGATGTTCAGGAGCGCGCAGTCGTCGCCAATGCCGGTTTCAACATCAAGACGTGCGCTTTTTACGCGATCAAAATAACGGGCAATCAGGGAAAATTCGCCGCATGCCATACGTTATGCCTCAGAAAAAGAAAAGAATAAGGCCGGTTTGCAGAAGTGAGACTCTGCAAAAACCGGCCCTGGAATTTACTTTTTGTTGGGACGAATTACCGGGGCAGCTTTGTCCAGCACGCCGTTGACAAACTTATGGCTATCTTCAGCGCCAAAGGTTTTCGCCAGTTCGATGGCTTCGTTAATCGCAACTTTGTACGGTACATCGCTACGCTTTGACAGCTCAAACAGTGCGATACGCAGCACCGCTTTTTCCACCTGACCCAGCTCGTCCAGCAGACGAGAAAGATACGGCTTCATCAGGCCGTCGAGATACGCGCTGTTAGTCGCCACTCCGGACAGCAGTTCGCGGAAATACAGAACGTCTACATCTTTCACATCCTGTTCCGCCAGGAACTGGTATTCGACATCAGCGATGTCGTTTTTGGACAACTGCCAGGAGTAAAGCGCCTGGACAGCACACTCACGGGCGCGGCGACGAGCAGCAGGTTTCACGGAATTCCCCTTACAAAAATCAGGCCTTGATGGCTTTCAATACGTTAATCATTTCCAGCGCGGTCAACGCGGCTTCAGCGCCTTTGTTACCGGCTTTGGTGCCAGCGCGTTCGATGGCTTGTTCAATACTTTCTGTGGTCAGAACACCGAAGGCTACCGGGATTCCGCTGTCCTGAGCGACGTGCGCCAGGCCATTGCTTGCACCGCCAGCCACATATTCAAAGTGCGCGGTGCCGCCACGGATAACGGTACCCAGCGCGATCACTGCGTCATACTTACCGGTTTTCGCCAGTGCATCAGCCGCCAGCGGCAGCTCATACGCGCCTGGAACCCAAACCACGGTAATGTTTTCATCTTTGACCTGGCCAATACGCTTCAGGGCGTCAATCGCGCCATCCAGCAGGCTGTCGTTGATAAAGTTGTTGAAACGCGCGATGGTGATGGCGACGCGAGCGTCCGGGGTAGCAACGTTAGCTTCAATAATGTTCATACTCTTCCTTCGGGTTCAGTTCATTTGGCCCCGCAAGGGGGGCGGATTCTATCATAATAATCGGCGCACTGCTTTCCCTTTTGTCCGGGGAAATCAAGCGTTCACTAAATGCAGGCAAATATCCGGGCCTACATGACGTATCTCATTGAATTTGAAATGGGGTGCTTGCTCAAGTTTCTCAAGCCCCGGCAGTACACATAATCCGCGCGCATCGCTGCCTAACAGTTTAGGCGCAATATAGACGATAAGCTCGTCCACCAGCCCGGCCTCCAGCAGCGCGCCGGCAAGGGTGGGGCCTGCTTCCACCCAGATCGAGTTAATTTGCTGTTTGCCCAGCAGCATCATCAGGACCACCAGATCCAGGCGACCGTTATGCTCCGGCACCAGCAGCGTGCGTACGTTCTCCGGCCACTGGCGTTCATCTTCACGGGTACGGGCAAACAGCGTTTCACCCGCCTGCTCCACGATACGATGCTGCGGCGTGACGCGATTCTGACTATCGATAACGATGCGCAAAGGCTGACGCAGCTTTTCCTGCGGATACAGCGCCTGGGTGTCGGCATTGAGCTCATCCCAGCGTACGGTTAGCGCCGGGTCATCCGCCAGCACCGTCGCGCTGCTGGTCAGGATGGCGTGGCTTTGCGCGCGCAGGCGCTGCACATCGCGCCGCGCCTGCGGTGAGGTGATCCACTGGCTCTCTCCGCTGGCCATCGCCGTGCGCCCATCCAGCGATGCGCCCATTTTTAACTGAATCCAGGGAAAACCGGTGCGCATCCGCTTAAGAAAACCTTTATTCAGCGCCTCGGCTTCGTTCATCATCAGCCCGTGACTGACGTCGACCCCTTCCTGCTGCAAACGGTACAAACCGCGACCCGCGACCTGCGGGTTCGGATCCTGCATCGCCGCAACCACGCGGGTCACCCCTGCGGCAATCAGCGCCTCGCAGCACGGCGGCGTTCGCCCGTGATGGCTACAGGGCTCCAGCGTGACGTACGCCGTCGCGCCTTTCGCTTTTTCGCCCGCCATGCGCAGCGCGTGCACTTCCGCGTGCGGTTCACCGGCGCGATAGTGAAAACCTTCGCCGACGATCTGGCCATCTTTAACGATCACGCAGCCGACATTCGGGTTTGGGTGCGTGGTGAAGCGTCCGCGCGCGGCCAGCTTCAGCGCTCGCGCCATGTATATTTCATCCTGCATGGGCTCAGTCCTGTAAGCGGGCGATCTCTTCGCCAAACTCTTTGATATCTTCGAAGCTGCGATAGACGGAAGCAAAGCGGATGTAGGCGACTTTATCGAGCTTTTTCAGCTGTTCCATCACCAGGTTGCCGATCATTTTGCTCGGCACTTCCCGCTCGCCGGTCCCGCGCAGGTGGGTTTTTATATGGTTAACCGCCATTTCGACATCGTCTGAGCTGACCGGGCGCTTCTCCAGCGCTTTCAGCATACCGCTGCGCAGTTTGTCCTCATTAAAAGGCTCGCGCACGTCGTTGCTTTTTACGACTCGCGGCATCACCAGTTCCGCCACTTCAAACGTCGTAAAACGTTCATTACAGACCAGACACTGACGACGACGACGCACGGAAGAGCCCTCGCCCACCAGACGAGAGTCGATAACTTTGGTATCTACGGCGAAACAGAAAGGGCAATGCATGGCGCGTCCTGACATGTAGTTAAACTAACGGGTAGTTTACCGCGAAGTGACCCGACAACAAAGAAAGAGCTTTTGAGACAAAGGATCTATAGTGCGATTATCCGATCGGTCTACCATTAAGCATCCTCTGTTAACGGAATCCCAACTATGACAAGACGTTATTTAAAGCTGGCCATTGTGGGTAGCATTTTCACCCTCAGCGCCTGCGCGCAGCAAAGCGAAATCCGCCAGATGAACCAGAGCGTGAGCACCCTGAGCAAAGAGATGACCCAGCTCAATCAGCAAACGGTAAAAATTACTCAGCAAAACGTTCTGAACGCGAAATCAAACAGCGGCGTATACCTGCTGCCGGAGGCGAAAACGCCAGCTCGCCTGAAAAGCCAGATTGGTACGCTGCGCATGTCGCTGCTCAATATCGCGCCGGATGGCGACGGTACCCGCCTGACCCTGCGTATCCAGGGTGAATCAAACGATCCGCTGCCGGCCTTTAGCGCGACGGTCGCCTCCGGGCAGATCAGCGGCACCACCGATAGCTATCAGGAAGTTAACGTACAAAATCAGCTGATTAGCGCGCCGGCAAGCGTTCTGGCGCCGAGCGACGTCGATATTCCGCTACGCCTGAATGGCGTAACGCCCGAGCAGGTTGGCTTTGTCCGCATCCACGATATCCAGCCCGCAAACACGCCGTAACGCCCTCAGCCGGATGCCCTGAACATCCGGCTCCCCTCCCCTCATGCTAATCCACTTACAGATTTTCCATTCAGTTCACTAAAAATTGCCAGAATTTATGAATTTCGGTGGCATTCCCGCAAGAAATGCATAAAATCGTGAACGCAATCGATTACGCATGTGTTCGTTATGTGAAACAACACATATTTTTGTGAGCAATGATTCCTATAATAGACGCCACAGAAATACGAAATATTTAGAAACGCTTCGGCGCTTCTTTTAACGCCTTCAGGCTTAATTTAAACAGTGGCATCATTATGAAAAAAACATTACTGGCAGCCGGCGCAGCTCTGGCGCTCTCCGCATCTTTCTCTGCCAGCGCGGCAGAAAACGACAAACCGCAATACCTGTCTGATTGGTGGCACCAGAGTGTAAACGTGGTGGGCAGCTACCACACTCGTTTTGGGCCGCAGATCCGTAACGATACTTATCTGGAATATGAAGCGTTCGCCAAGAAAGACTGGTTTGATTTCTATGGCTATATGGATGCGCCGGTCTTCTTCGGCGGTAACACCAACGCGAAAGGTATCTGGAACCACGGTTCCCCGCTGTTTATGGAAATTGAGCCGCGCTTCTCCATCGACAAACTGACCGGTACCGACCTCAGCTTCGGCCCGTTCAAAGAGTGGTATTTCGCTAACAACTATATCTACGACATGGGCCGCAACAAGTCCGGTCGTCAGAGCACCTGGTATATGGGTCTGGGTACCGATATCGATACCGGCCTGCCGATGAGCCTCTCGCTCAACGTCTATGCGAAATATCAGTGGCAAAACTATGGCGCATCAAACGAGAACGAGTGGGACGGCTACCGCTTCAAAGTGAAATACTTCGTGCCGCTGACCGACCTGTGGGGCGGTTCACTGAGCTATATCGGCTTCACCAACTTTGACTGGGGCTCCGATCTGGGCGATGACAACGCTTATGATTTGAACGGTAAGCATTCACGCACCAGCAACTCCATCGCATCCAGCCATATCCTGGCGCTGAACTACGATCACTGGCACTACTCCGTCGTGGCGCGTTACTTCCACAACGGCGGCCAGTGGGCGGATGACGCGAAGCTGAACTTCGGCGACGGCGACTTTAACGTCCGCTCTACCGGCTGGGGTGGTTACTTCGTGGTCGGCTACAACTTCTAATCGGCTCGATGATCCCCGGCAACTACGCCGGGGATCATAAAAGCTAACGCTCTTCGCATCTAACCTTACGCAAGAAATCACTCAATGAGCGATCGGCTCGTTCGCTGAAATGACGCCCGGTGGCGGAAATCTCCAGGCAGCGGTCAAGGCGAAAACAGCGATAATCTTCCCGCAGTTCGCACCAGGTCACCAGCAGCCAGCGCTCGCCCCAGAAAAAAAGCCCCAGCGGCAGTACGTCACGCTGCGACACGTTTCCCGCTTCATCGCGATAGCGCAGCCCCAGCGCCTGCTGGGCGGAGACTGCCCGATGCACTATATCAAACTGATCTTTACTATAGCCCTGCGCACCAAAGTCCGGTGCGAACACACGCGACTGCTCCGCCTTGCGCCGGCTCTCGGCAGGCAAAATGGCCAGCACTTTTTCCTGCGCCGACTCCAGCGCCTGGGACAGCGAGGCGCCGCCCCAGGTTTGCAGCAGCCGTATAGCGGCCATCAGCGCTTCCGATTCCTGAGTTGTCAGCATCAGCGGCGGTAGGTCATAGCCCGCCAGCAGCCGGTAGCCGCTCCCGGCTTCCCCCTCAACCGGGACGCCGGAGAGCGAGAGGTCGCGAATATCACGGTAGATGGTGCGCTCTGACACGCCGAGCCGCTCGGCCAGCAGCCCGGCGGTGGTTAATCTCCTCCCGCGCAGGATCTGGACGATTTGAAAAAGACGGTCGGCGCGTCGGCTCATTTCTGTTTTCTCATTTACGCGGGTTGGTGAAGGCCAATCCGATTACCCTCACTGTCGATAAACAGGGCAATCGTGCCGATATCGTCCGCCAGCTCAAGGGGGCCAAACGCACAGCTTCCGCCCGCCGAGTTGACGCGATCGAGCGTGGCCGCCAGATTGTCAGTATGCAGATAGATAATACATCCCTGATCGGAGGGCTTAACGCCATCGAACTTTGCCAGCGCGCCGCCGGGAGCCGGATCCTCATGCGGGAAAACGGCCATCTCGATGCAATCCATTTTTTCCCGACGCAGCGTCACCTGCATCACCGGCTCGTAAAACGCCACGGCACGATCCATCTCCGCAACCGGGATCTCAAACCAGTTAATTACGTTGTTCATACATCCTCCTGTCCATTGTTTGGGTTCAGGAGGAGTGTAAGACAGGCCTACTGACAGCATTGTGTCAGTATGGTGCGCACACCAGCGCGCGCTCGGGACTCAGCAGCCACGGACGCAGGTATCCCACGGTACTGGAAAATGGCAGCACCTCTTCAGGAAGCACAATGCCAAGCTGCTCGCCGATATACAAGCGCCGGGCGACGATACGCTGCCAGAGTTCGGGATAGCGCTGCGCCAGCTCCCGGCGCAACGCGCTATCGGCAAGCGCCACGGTATCTTCAATGCTTGCGCCGCCGTAGCCCGGGCGGGAAGGAATGATGTCGATTTGCAGTATCATCCCGCTTTGCAGGCAGGCGGTTGAATGGGGGCCAATGGGCGAACAGAGCCACTCCTCATCCGCGACCAGATGCCCCGGATTCAGGTGCCAGTGATATTCCGCCTTCGGCAACGCTTGCTCTATCAGCGCATACATATCGCCGCCGCGCATGCCGATGCGCAGATTTTCCAGCCAGTTCACCACCGCGTTGAAATAGGGCTTCGCCACGACCTCGAGATAATCAGCCACCTCGGGCGCCAGTTCGCTCTCATCGGCCACCACGTAGGCGGCGCGGCTGCTCAGGCCGCCTTTGAAGCCGGTGGTCAGCGAGAATTTATCTCCGCGCTGAATAACCTTATCGCCCGGATAGAGATTCGCCCAGGCGAAGCGCTCGCCGGTAGCGGCAATCATCACCACGCTATTAGGCTGCCCTTCCGCCGCCAGCAGCGCGCCGATTTGCTTTTCCGTTTTACCCGGCGCAACGGCGTTAAGCGCGGTGAGAATCGCGGTGGAAGCCAGATTTGCGCCGTACTCATAGTGCGCCAGCTCGTTGGCATTATTGGTGACTCGCGCTCCGCTTGCCGGGTCGATAAAAATGCCGGTGGCGTTAGTTAATCTTGCCTGCGGGCCGGCGGCCTGGCGAATAGCGTCCACGATAAAGGCAGGCAGATCGAACATCTGCGCGCGGTCATCCGCCGCGCCGGTAAAGAGCTTCCAGCCCGCCAGGCCAATTCGGTTTTCCGCCGCAACGCCTGCCTCCTGAAGCCGCTGAGCCAGCGTTTTACCGGTTTCCATCGGCTGATTGGGCAGCGAAAACCACGGGGCGTGAATCACACGGTTTTCCAGCCGGGCATGGCCTGCCAGCTTGAGATTCTCGTTACCCAGCACCAGCACCGCTTCACCGTCCCGATGCAGCACCAGCAGCGCCTCTTCGAAACGGGGAATAAAGCCGGTGAGATACTCAAAGTTGCCGCCGTGCTCTTTGTCGGCATAGACGATAAGCGTGTCTACGCCGGACTGACGCATATTTGCCAGCACCCTGGACTTGCGCAGCCGCAGCGTGTCGTCGTTAAGCGTAACGGAAGGCACATCGTACCAGAGCGGGGGTTGAGGAACGGTGGAAAGCGTTACGACAGCCATCGGCATTTCTCCATGTCATTGCGTGCTGATACGGGAGAGTAACCAAAATCCGGGCGGCTGTAATAAAAAAATCCCGGCCTTGCGACCGGGATTCGTTTTATCGCTACGCAATTGCCTTACGGCAGAATTGACGGCTGATCCGCCCCTTCTTTCTCGACTTTCTGCTGCAGCATGTGCTCGCGCTTCATGCCCAGCTTCAGCGCCAGCGCGGACGCGACGTAGATAGAAGAAGCCGTACCGATGGAGACACCGATCAGCATGGTCAGCGAGAAGCCTTCCAGAATCGGACCGCCGAAGAGGTACAGCATCAGGATAACCATCAAGGTTGTCCCGGAGGTGATCAAGGTACGGTGCAGCGTTTGCGTCAACGACACGTTAAAGATTTCGTACGGCGTACCGCGGCGAATCTTGCGGAAGTTTTCACGAATACGGTCGGATACCACGATACTGTCGTTCAGCGAGTAGCCGATAACCGACATCAACGAGGCCACAATGGTCAGGTCGATCTCGATATGCAGTAGCGACAGCACGCCCATGGTGATCACCACGTCGTGCGCCAGCGCGATAACCACCCCTGCCGCCAGACGCCACTCAAAGCGGAAGCCGACGTAAATCAGGATACATACCAGCGCGGCTATCAGCGCCAGCGCGCCGGTCTGCGCAAGGTCCGCGCCAACGCTCGGCCCCACAAACTCAATACGTTTGACCGTCGCGTTCTGGCTGGTCGAGTCGTTAATCACGCTAACGACCTTGCTGCCCAGCTCCTGGCTGCCGTTGGCGTCATGCACCGGCGGCATACGCACCATGATGTCGCGGCTGCTGCCGAAGTTTTGCAGCTGCGGCTCTTCAAAGCCCGCCTTCTGCAGCGACTGACGCACCTGGTCCATATCGACAGGTTTTTCGAGGGTGATCTCAATCACCGTACCGCCGGTGAAATCCAGACCCCAGTTAAACCCGCGCACGCCAATAATAGCGATGGACAAAATCAGCAGAAAACCTGAAATGCCGAAAGCCCAGTAGTCCCAGCGCATAAAGTCCCAGACTTTACGGCCGTGGTTCAATTGTTCAACAGTATATTCCTGTGCCACAACGCACTCCTCAGATAGACAGCTTTTTAACGCGCTTGCCGCCGTACAGCAGGTTCACGATGGCACGGGTGCCGACGATAGCGGTAAACATTGAGGTCGCAATACCGATACCGGTGGTAATCGCAAACCCTTTAATGGCACCGGTACCGACCGCGTACAGGATAATGACTTTGATAAGCGTCGTAATGTTGGCATCAAAGATGGAGCTGAACGCGCCGCGATAACCTTCGTCAATCGCCTGCTGCACGGAGCGCCCGTTGCTCAGCTCTTCTTTAATACGTTCGTTAATCAGAACGTTCGCATCGACCGCCACCGCAAGGGTTAACACGATCCCCGCAATCCCCGGCATGGTCAGCGTCGCCCCCGGAATCAGGGACATAATGCCGACAATCAGCACCAGGTTAGCCACCAGCGCAGAGGTCGCAATCAGGCCGAACTTCTTGTAGAAGAAGATCATAAACAGGATGGAGACCACCAGACCGGCCAGACACGCTTCCAGGCCCTGCTTGATGTTCTGCATACCGAGGGTTGGACCGATGGTCCGTTCTTCAACAATCTGAATCGGCGCAATCAGCGCGCCTGCACGCAGCAGCAGGGAGAGCTGGCGCGCTTCGGTCGGGTTGCTGATGCCGGTAATACGGAAGCTGTTACCCAGACGAGACTGGATGTTGGCGATGTTAATCACCTCTTCCTCTTTCGCCAGAATCGCGCGCCCGCTGGCATCTTTCTTCCCGCTGTCTTTGTACTCCACAAACAGGGTCGCCATCGGTTTACCGATGTTGTCCTTGGTAAAGTTAGACATGATGTTGCCGCCAGCGCTATCCAGGGAGATGTTAACCTGCGCCTGGTTGTACTCATCCATGCTCGACGTCGAGTCGGTGATGTGGTCACCGGTGAGGATGACGCGCTTGTACAGCACAACCGGCTGGCCTTCGCGGGTATATTTCACTTCAGAGTCGCCCGGAACGCGACCGGAGGCCGCCGCGGCGCTATCAACGTTAGTGTTAACCAGACGGAATTCCAGGGTCGCGGTCGCGCCGAGGATCTCTTTCGCACGCGCGGTGTCCTGGATACCCGGCAGTTCAACCACAATACGGTCGGCGCCCTGACGCTGAACCAGAGGTTCGGCAACGCCCAGCTGGTTTACACGGTTACGCAGGATATTGATGTTCTGCTGAACGGCATATTCGCGGGCTTCTTTCAGACGGTCGTCGGTCATCACGGCTTTCAGGCCAGTGCTGCCCTGAGTGGAGATAACCAGATCGCGGTGACGAGGGCTAAGGTATGAGATAGCCTGGTCGCGCGCGGCGCTGTCGCGGAAAGCGATGCTCAGGCCATAGTTGTCTTCTTTACGCACGGTCGCGTAAGGAATGCCTTTATCACGCAGTTCGCTGCGCAGGCTGTCGATATTTTGTTCCTGCAGTTTGCCCAGCGCGGTATCCATGTCGACTTCCATCAGGAAGTGCACGCCGCCGCGCAGATCAAGACCCAGCTTCATCGGCTCGGCATACAGGGCCGCCAGCCAGCGCGGGGTTGCCGGAGCAAGGTTAAGCGCCACGACGTATTTGTCACCCAGCACGCCCATCAGCGCTTCGCGCGCGCGCAGCTGGATATCAGTGGTGTCGAAGCGCGCAAGAATTGCGCCCTCTTCCAGTGCCACAGACTTCGCGGTAATTTTTTCTTCTTGTAGTGTTTTCTGGACCTGGATCAGCGTTTGCTCACTGGCGGCGACGCCGCGCGCGCCAGTGATTTGAACGGCCGGATCCTCACCATACAGGTTGGGAAGCGCATACACTAAGCCGACAACAATGACGACGACCAGCATGACGTACTTCCACAAAGGATAACGGTTTAACACGGCAGTTCCCTTAGGGAAAATGGGTAATTACAGCGCCTTCATGGTGCCTTTCGGCAGAACGGCAGCTACGAAGTCACGTTTGATAACCACTTCAGTGGTATCGTTCAGCGCGATAGCGATGTAGCCGCTTTCCGCGACTTTAGTGACGCGCCCAACCAGGCCACCGTTGGTCAGTACTTCATCGCCTTTGGCAATGGAGTTCATCAGGTTTTTATGTTCCTTGGTGCGTTTCTGCTGTGGGCGCAGGATCATGAAGTAAAAAATCAGACCAAACACCACCAGCATCAGGATCAGAGACATCGGGCTGCCCTGCGCCGCGCCACCGGTTGCTGCTACCGCATCAGAAATAAAAAAGCTCATTGAAATTCCCTCATTATTAAAATTAGTCAACGTTCAAAGGTGGAACGGTTCGACCCTGACGTTGGTAAAAATCGGTCACGAAGCTCTCTAATTTACCCTCTTCAATAGCCTTGCGTAAACCAGCCATTAAGCGCTGATAGTATCGCAGGTTATGAATGGTATTGAGTCGCGCGCCCAATATTTCGTTGCAACGGTCAAGATGATGCAAGTAAGCGCGTGAATAGTTGCGACAGGTGTAGCAATCACATTCTGCATCCAGCGGCGAAGTATCGCTCTTGTGCTTCGCGTTACGGATTTTCACCACGCCGTCGGTGACGAACAGGTGGCCGTTGCGCGCATTGCGCGTCGGCATGACGCAGTCGAACATATCGATCCCGCGACGCACCCCTTCAACCAGATCTTCCGGCTTACCGACGCCCATCAGGTATCGCGGCTTGTCGGCCGGGATCTGCGGGCAGACGTGCTCCAGAATACGGTGCATATCTTCCTTCGGCTCGCCGACAGCCAAACCGCCGACAGCGTAGCCATCAAAGCCAATCTCTACCAGACCTTTAACAGAGATATCACGTAAATCTTCGTAAACGCTGCCCTGAATGATGCCAAACAGCGCGTTTTTGTTGCCCAGACCGTCAAACCGATCGCGGCTGCGCTTCGCCCAGCGCAGGGACATTTCCATCGAGCGCTTAGCGTAATCCCAGTCCGCCGGATACGGCGTACATTCGTCAAAGATCATCACAATATCGGAACCGAGATCGTACTGAATCTCCATGGATTTTTCCGGATCGAGGAAAATCGGATCGCCGTTGATCGGGTTGCGGAAGTGCACGCCCTGCTCGGTGATTTTGCGAATATCGCCGAGGCTGAAGACCTGGAAGCCGCCGGAGTCGGTGAGGATCGGTCCTTTCCACTGCATAAAGTCGTGCAGATCGCCGTGCAGCTTCATGATCTCCTGACCAGGACGCAGCCACAGATGGAAGGTGTTGCCGAGGATGATTTGCGCGCCGGTCGCTTCAACTTCTTCCGGCGTCATCCCTTTTACGGTGCCATAGGTGCCAACCGGCATAAAGGCTGGCGTTTCAACGACGCCGCGCTCAAACACAAGACGGCCGCGGCGCGCGCGACCATCGGTGGTATCTAACTCAAATTTCATTATCACTCCCGCGTCAGAAAAACAGTCTGACGTTTAACGACTCGCTACGGAATGATTCCATAGCTAATAAATTCCTGAAGGCGTCAAAATAACCAGCGCGACAGCCTTCTTATGGGCGCTCAAAAATAGCCTGCGGATTGTACGTGATAAACATCGCGTCCCCGTAGCTAAAAAAGCGATATTTTTGTTCTACCGCAGCCTTATAGGCGTTCATGGTGTGCTGATAGCCGGCAAATGCGGAAACCAGCATAATCAGCGTGGATTCAGGCAGATGGAAGTTGGTCACCAGCGCATCAATGACTTTGTACTGATAGCCCGGGTAGATGAAAATCTGCGTATCGCCGAAGAAAGGCTCAATCAGGTCGTTTTTCGCCGCCTGCGCCGCGCTTTCCAGCGAACGCACCGAGGTCGTGCCCACCGCAATCACCCGGCTGCCGCGCGCTTTTGCCGCCAGCACCGCATCGACCACCTCCTGCGGCACTTCCGCATATTCAGAGTGCATAATATGCTCTTCAATGCTGTCTACGCGTACCGGCTGGAAGGTTCCTGCCCCCACGTGCAGCGTGACGAACGCCATCTCAACGCCCTTTTCGCGAAGCTTCGCCAGCATCGGCTCATCAAAGTGCAGGCCGGCGGTTGGCGCCGCAACGGCGCCCGGTTTTTCGCTGTATACGGTCTGATACAGCTCGCGGTCGGCGTCTTCGTCAGGACGATCGATGTACGGCGGCAGCGGCATATGGCCGATAGCGTTGAGAATGTCCAGCACGCTGCGCGCGTCGTCGAACTCAACTTCAAACAGCGCGTCGTGGCGCGCAACCATGGTCGCTTTAATGCTTTCATCGTCGCCGAGCAGCAGCGCCGCGCCCGGTTTCGGCGCTTTAGACGCGCGAATATGTGCCAGAATACGTTTATCATCGAGCATGCGCTCGACCAGCACCTCAATCTTGCCGCCGCTGGCTTTACGGCCAAACAGGCGGGCCGGGATCACGCGGGTATTATTAAAAACCAGCAGATCGCCAGGGTTGAGCTTGTCGAGTAAATCGGTGAAAGTACCGTGCGTCAGCGCGCCCGTCGGCCCGTCTAATGACAGCAAGCGGCAGCTGCTGCGCTCGGGCATGGGATAGTGGGCAATCAGGGATTCGGGTAATTCAAAGGAGAAATCGGCGACGCGCATGGCATATACTCATGACTTAAAAACAGGCGGCTTAGTCTAGTGCTCACACCTCTTCGCTGCAACAACTAGCCGTATCCGGATAACGAATCGCATGAATTTTCTCGCACACCTGCACCTCGCCCATCTCGCTGACAGCTCCCTTTCCGGTAATTTACTGGCCGATTTCGTTCGCGGCGACCCCGCCGGCGAGTGGCCCGCTGACGTCGTGGAGGGCATTTTTATGCACCGCCGGATCGATGTACTGACGGATAACCTGCCCGAAGTCACCGAAGCCAAAGGGTGGTTTCGTCCCGAAACGCGCCGGGTCGCGCCGATTACGCTGGATGTGATGTGGGACCATTTCTTGTCACGCCACTGGACGCAGCTGTCGCCCGAGCTGCCGCTGCCGGAGTTTGTCCGCTACGCCCACGCCCAGGTCTCGTTTATTTTGCCCGATTCCCCGCCGCGTTTTGTCAATCTCAACGAATACCTGTGGTCAGAGCGCTGGCTTGAACGCTATCGGGATATGGCGTTTATTCAGCGGGTTCTGAACGGTATGGCCAGCCGCCGTCCGCGGCTGGACGCCCTGCGCGACTCCTGGCAGGATCTGGATACCCATTACGATCGTCTTGAGCAGCAGTTCTGGCGCTTCTACCCGCAGATGATGGCGCAGGCGAAAAAAGGTGAACTGTAAAAGATTGCGCTTTTTTGGCAAAAGACTATTCTGAATAGCCGTTTCAAATAACGATTGATAGGCAAAACCTATATCATCGATTGTCAGCGTCACGTTGAGTTCGCCGGCGCCTCTCCCTATACTTGCCCGCGTTGCGTTCCAATTAACCTTAGTATTAACAGGAGAATCATATGGTTCTGGTTACTCGTCAGGCTCCGGACTTCACCGCGGCAGCGGTTTTAGGTAACGGCGAAATCGTTGAGAAATTCAACTTCAAACAGCACACCAGCGGTAAAGCCACCGTTCTGTTCTTCTGGCCGATGGACTTCACCTTCGTTTGCCCGTCTGAACTGATCGCGTTCGACAAGCGCTACGAAGAATTCCAGAAACGCGGCGTAGAAGTGGTTGGCGTTTCTTTTGACTCCGAGTTCGTCCACAACGCGTGGCGTAACACCCCGGTAGACCAGGGCGGCATCGGCCCGGTTAAATACGCCATGGTTGCTGACATCAAACGCGAAATCCAGAAAGCGTACGGTATTGAGCACCCGGACGAAGGCGTTGCCCTGCGTGGTTCCTTCCTGATCGACGCCAACGGCGTTGTTCGTCACCAGGTGGTTAACGACCTGCCGCTGGGCCGTAACATCGACGAAATGCTGCGTATGGTTGACGCGCTGCAGTTCCACGAAGAGCACGGCGAAGTTTGTCCGGCGCAGTGGGAAAAAGGAAAAGAAGGTATGGCCGCTTCTCCGGAAGGCGTCGCTAAATACCTGACCGAGAACGTATCCAGCCTGTAATCGGCGTACGTTCGGCAAAAGGCTCGCAGATGCGAGCCTTTTTTGTTTTATACGGAGCCGCTTTTTTTCACTTCGCGCCAGATTCGCCACGCCATCAGCGCCAGCACCAGGACGCCCACTATTAGCGCTCCCCATACCAGCAGCGTTTTCCAGCCGCTTTGCTGCTCGGTAGCCGACGTCGCCGTCAACCGCGCTTCACCGCCGAGGGTGACGCTCTCCTGGGCGATGGCCAGCGGTAGATCGCTTACAGCCTGCGTTTTGCGCAGCGACGCCGGGATCAGCATGTCCATGGCGACATCCGCCTTTGGCGCCGCCCGGTTGCCCCAGGCCAGCATATAAGGCCCTTTTCCCTGGGTATTAAAAACCAGCTGGTATTTGTCTCGCGCACCGCTTATCGCGGGCAGCGACGTCGGTAATCTGGCGTTAATCGTTGTGATCCGCACCGCTTCAACCGGCTGGCCTGAAAGTTGAATATCCTCCGAACGCTTGCCGTCCAGTCGATACAGCACGGTTTTGGTCAGCGGCTGCCAGGCTTCTTTTTCGCCGCTGCGCCAGGAGAGCGCGACCGGCAGAACCCCTTCGCTGGCCATCGATATCCTGAGCGAAGTCAGCGGCTGAGGCCGGGCCCAGCGCCAAACGGCTTCCTCATCTGAAACCTTGTTCGCCTGCGCATCAAGCTCAATGCGCGTAGACTCGGGCTCTCTGCGTTCGGCCAGGGCCGTCACGCTATTTAACACGACCGCCTTGCTTTGCGAATCGAGGATCACCAGCAGGTAACGATTCCCGTCCGCGGAGAGCGTCAGGTCAGCGCTAATGGTATCCATTTTCAAACGATCGCTATCGCGCGCCAGATCCATAAGGGGCGCATCCTCCTGGACAGGGCGCCAGTACTTCAAATCCCGACTGGAATAGACCGACGCTTTCCCCTGCCAGCTGCCCGCCAGCGCCGCCCAGTTCAGCCGCAGCTGAGCCAGCGCAAACGCGTCCGTTTTCTCCGCCGGCAGCGTCAGTAAGTAGCTCTGCCCGAGCGCCTTCGCATCATCGGTTTCCAGATGAATTTCGATCCCCGTTGTTGAACGCAGGACCAGCGATTCTCCGCCGCGTCGCCCCTCTTCGCGCGGCGGAACCGGCGACATCTCCAGAGGGAAAAGCCGCAGCGTCATCGCTTCAGGCGTAACGGGCTGCGCCTTCTGCACCTGCAGCGCGAACGGTACGGTCTCTCCCTGATGGTTAAATACCCGCACATCGCGCAGGTCAGGCCACGCCGTCCCCTGATAGAGCAGCGGGGAAAGCTCGACGCGATACCAGGGCGACGCGCCGGTGGTTTCCAGCATCACCCCCTGCATATAGTCCAGTGGTTTTTCTCGCGCTTCATCGCCGCTGACAGCCGCGCCCGTCACGCCCAGCAGCACGCTGCATAACACCGCTTTCATCCATTTCATTTTTCTTCTCCTGCTTTGGGCGGTAACGGGGAAAAATACCAGACGATCAGCACCAAAATAGCCACGCCGATAAACGCGACAGCGCGCGCCAGCCCGCCGCCGCGCGCGCTGTCCACCAGCATGAGTTTCACAATGACAACGCCTAACAACGCCGCGCCGCACAGCCATTCGCGGCGGGAGTGTCGCCGCGTCGCACGCAGCATGACCGCCAGCGCCGCCAGCGTCCAGACCAGAGCGAAAGTGGTCTGAATTAAGCGCGAATGCCACAGCGCCTCTATATTCCAGGCCACCTCGCCGTACCAGGCCAGGGCGCGCAGCAGCAGGCCATTCAGCCACCAGAAGCCGAGCGCCAGCAGCGCGACCGCGGGCCAGGGGCGGCATACCGATAGCTGCAGCGGAAAATAACGCCGCGAAACGCGATAAAATATCGTCAGCCCAAGCAGCGCGAAAGCGGCGCCCTCTTCCAGCGGGTTAATCAACGGCAAATAGGTCTGACCGTAGACCGTACCATCCTGCACGTTCGTCAGCGTTAGCAGGCATCCCAGCGCAACCGCCACCGGTATCATGGCCTGAGAGGCATACAGCCCAGGCCATACCCGGAATGGCCATATTTGCCGATGAACGGCTTCAGAGACAAGGAAGATCAGCCCCCCGCCTGCCGCCATCATTAATCCACTCGCCCAGGCCGACATCCCCCACGGCAAATCCCGGGTAAACCAAAACAGCTCCATCGCCAGCGCCAGCAACACCATCCAGAACAGCGACAGGTGGGCGAGCCTGTTTATGCGCGGCGGGAGCGAAGGCCCATCACGCCAGAGCAGCGCCACCGCCGCGGGCAGCGCCGCGCACCAGGCCAGATTTTGCCAGCCAGCAGCGAAAATCTGCTGTTGGGATAGCTGATAAAACAGCACTATCAGCATCATTGGCCACAACAACCATTTGCTGGCATCCAGCTCTTGCCAGACTAAACGCGCAGCGACCGCGCGCCAGCACCATACCGACGCGGCCAGCGTCGCCAGCACGCCAAATATAATCTGCGAGTCTTTACTCAACGCCAGCTGCGATGCGCCGACAAGCGCCACCACCCAGAACAGTAGCCCGCCCAAAAGCAGTCCTCCACTGGCGTGCACCTCAATGCTTCGCCACAGCCAGGCGGCGACCAGCCAGCTAAGACTGAGTACAGCGAAAATCAGCAGCAAAGAAAGCGGCGTGGCGTCATTTGCCTGCGCCCAGAGCGCGCTGCCAACCGCCAAAAAGAGTAGCGCAGTCCCACTATAGCTCATACGCCGCTGCTGCTGTTGCACGCCCAGCCAGAGGATCCCGAGCCCCTCCAGCGACCAGGCCATCGCGGTCCAGCGAGCCGAAAGCGCAAGGGGAATAGCAAGGGTGGTAAATGCGCCGCCGAGCGCCAGCGCGGCCAGTACCAGCGGCTTCCCTAAAGAGGGGTAGCGACGCAGTGCCAGCCAGGCTAAAGCCAGATAGAAGCCACCGTAGCCCAGCGCGCTGAGCGCCGGACCGTATTCCATATGCCGGGTGATAGCGTACTGCATACCAAAGCCGACCAGCGGCGGTGCAAACAGCAGAACGCCGTCAATAATCTGCTTACCCTTTTCCTGCGCCCGCAGCGACAGCGCCACGCTCAACACGCCAAAAATAATCGTATTGGCGATTAAGAACAGCTGGCAGCTCAGGTAATACTCTGGCCGATAATCATTCAGCCCCCACAGGCCACCGACGCCAAAGGTAAACAGCAGGCCAAGCAGATTAAGCTCCCGCCAGTGCTGGCGGATGCTGATGGCAAGAATGCCCACCGACAGCAGAAGATAGAATGAGAACAACGCCACATGACTGCCGCCGCCGGTAGAGAGCAGCAGCGGCGCAAGATAACCGCCAAGACTCGCCAGCATGGCCAGGCTGAGCGCTTTTTGCACAATCGCCAGCCCTACGCTCGCCGCGCAAATCACCACCAGCAGCGCAAACGCCAGAGTCATCGGCAGCATCTGCCACAGGCGAAAGGCGCCAAAAACGGTGAGATAGAGCGCCCCCATTGCCCCACCCTGTAAGATCAGGGCGTACATCGGTTGCTTATGCCGCAACCGCCATCCGACAGCCAGCAGGACAATGGCGAACAACGACGCCGCGACCAGACGCAACTCGAGGGGGAAAAGAGCGTGTTCCACGGTATAGCGCAGCAGAAAGGAGAGGCCAAGAAACAGCAGCAGGATCCCGAGCTTCGCCAGCGGGTTACCCTGCATAAACCAACGAACCAATGACGATACCATCCCGCCAAACGCGGAAGGTTGTTCGGTTTCAGGAGCCGATTTCGCCATCTGCTCCGGCTTCGGCGTTGGCTTCGGCTGCGAAAGCCATGGGTCAACGGCTTCCGCCACGGGCGCCGGTGATGGCTCGTGTTCTACCAGCGCTGTTGCGTCAACAGAGGCAACGACTTCCGGAGCAGTCGGCACGACGCCACTTGCCTCCGCCACCGGTGCCTGCGCAACGCCGCGCAGCTCAAGCTCCTCAACCCGACGCTGCAAAGCCGCCAGTTCCACACGGACCGCCGCGCTGCGCCTGAGCGCGGCAATCGCCACGAGCGGCCCAACCACCAGCCCACAGAATAAAATCACAGCGCCAAAGATCAGTAGATCATCCATGTTCTCACCTTCACTGTTTGAAGAGGGAGCAGAATGACACACATTGTCTTATCAGCGCTATCCGAGAAAATGAAAAAGGCCAATGAGGGCGTGGATGCTCTCATTGGCCTACCGGTACTAATAAGCGTCCGTCGCGCTAAAAAGCAAAGCAGGAGCAGCCGAGTACGCCCCAGAACGCCTGCTCATCGGCAACCGGAATCGCCGATTTGCGCGCAATATCATGCTGATGCCCATGTACGCCGCAGCTGCCGCAGCACTGGTGCATCTGAACTATCGCGCCGATATTCGCGGCCGTCGGCGGCGCGGAACGGTAATGGCCCGGAACTTTCACCACCGGCGACCACTCGGGCAGCACTGGAATGGGCGGCGGCGCCAGCGGCGAAAAGTGTCCCGCCGCGTACACCACCTTGCCGTCCACCACCGTCAGCACCGACTCGATCCCCTTGATTTCCTCTTCCGCGACGCTGAAGTAGTCTTTCGACAGCACCACCAGGTCGGCAAGCTGGCCTTGCTCAATGCGCCCTTTCTTGCCCTGCTCGCTGGAAAACCACGCGCTTCCCGCCGTCCACAGCTCCAGCGCCACGTCGCGCGGCAGGCGGTTGCTGTCGTCGTACATCGCCATCCCGCCGACGGTACGCCCTGATACCAGCCAGTAAAGCGCGGTCCACGGATTGTAGCTCGCCACGCGGGTGGCATCCGTCCCCAGACCCACCGGAACCTCCAGCTCGAGCATTTTCGCGACCGGCGGCGTATGTTTGACCGCGTCTTTACCGTAGCGGTCGACAAAATATTCGCCCTGGAAAGCCATACGGTGCTGCACGGCAATGCCGCCGCCCAGCGCTTTAACGCGTTCGATATTGCGCTCGGTGATGGTTTCCGCATGATCGAAGAACCAGTGCAGCCCGTTGAACGGAATATCGCGATTCACCTTCTCGAAGACGTCGAGCATCCGGCTGATGGATTCATCATAGGTGGCGTGCAGGCGGAACGGCCAGCGGTGTTCAACCAGATGGCGCACCACCCGCTCCAGCTCATCTTCCATCCCTTCCGGCAGATCCGGACGCGGCTGGAGGAAGTCTTCGAAATCCGCCGCCGAGAAAACCAGCATCTCCCCGGCGCCGTTGGCGCGGTAAAAATCGGTGCCCTGTCCCGGCTTGAGCATATCGGTCCAGCGCTCAAAATCTTCCAGCTCCTGCTTAGGCCGCTGGGTAAACAGGTTATAGGCGATACGTACGGTCATCTGCTCTTTGGCGTGCAGCTGTTCAATAATTTCATAATCTTCCGGGTAGTTCTGGAAACCGCCCCCGGCATCAATAGCGCTGGTCAGCCCCAGACGATTAAGCTCGCGCATAAACTGCCGCGTTGAGTTGACCTGAAGTTCCAGCGGCAGCTTCGGCCCTTTGGCCAGCGTCGAGTAGAGGATCATCGCATTGGGTTTGGCGATCAGCATCCCGGTCGGGTTGCCGTTACCGTCGCGAACGATCTCGCCGCCCGCCGGATCCGGGGTCTCTTTGGTGTAGCCCACCGCCTTCAGCGCCGCGCGGTTTAGCAATGCGCGATCGTACAGATGCAGGACAAATACCGGCGTATCCGGCGCCGCATCGTTAAGCTCCTCCAGCGTCGGCATCCGCCGTTCGGCGAACTGGAACTCGCTCCAGCCGCCGACCACCCGCACCCACTGCGGCGACGGCGTGCGGTCGGCCTGATCTTTTAGCATCCGCAGCGCGTCCGCCAGCGAGGGAACCCCCTCCCAGCGCAGCTCCAGATTGTAGTTCAGGCCGCCGCGGATCAGGTGCAGGTGGGAGTCGTTCAGGCCGGGGATCGCCGTATGGCCTTTGAGATCGATAATTTGCGTCCCGTCCGCGGCAAAGCTCATGATCCGATCGTGGCTACCGACGGCGAGAATTTTACCGTCAGCGATCGCCACCGCATCGGCCAGGGGATTTTGACGATCGAGAGTATGAACCCGACCGTGGGTCAGGATCAGTGTGGCAGTTTGCGACATAACGCACTCCTTCAGGAGACTGGCTCAGTTTTTCTTTAACCAGCCAGCAAACAGACGGGTCACGATGGGCATCCAGAACCAGACCACCAGCGCGACCACACAGGCATCATTGATCAGATGCAGCAACAGGCTTCCCTTCAGCGAGGGCAACAGTATTCCGGTTATTGACGGCACCAGGTTTGTACTGGGGAAAATCACCAGCAGGGTGATTAAAAATTGCTTCCAGCGTCGCGGCTGGCGCACGTTCGCCGCGGGGGGCGTAAACCAGAAGGCCGGTTCAGTCCGGACTTCGGTACGATCGCCTTCGCTCAGCAGCGGCGCAATTTCCGCCACCAGCTGGCGGCGGGTCTCCGACTGGGTCCAGGCGTAAAGATGCTCAATGGTGTCGAAGCGAATAATCACGCTCCATAAATTCTGCCCGGGGGCCGGACGAATGACGTTTGCGCCAAGATGGCCGGGAAACTCTGCCGCAATCGGCATAATTTTGCCCAGCCACGCTTCATACTGCTGGCCATGCTCCGGGTCGAGCACATGGCTGATCACCAGGGTCACCGATTTCTGTTGCGCCATTAAGAGTTCCTTGCTTCAGGGAATGGCGGGTTGTCCGCCGCCATTCGCTATACATGACCATACACAAAATCATTCATGCTGCGTCGAGGCGGCAAGGTTGTTCGTCCCCGGGAG
>NZ_JBEAID010000025.1:0-134512 GCF_040064585.1 Klebsiella sp. CN_Kp113
ACCGGTACTAATGAACCGTGAGGCTTAACCTTACAACGCCGAAGATGTTTTGGCGGACTGAGAGATTTTCAATACAGCTTGATACAGATTAAACAGAATTTGCCTGGCGGCGATAGCGCGGTGGTCCCACCTGACCCCATGCCGAACTCAGAAGTGAAACGCCGTAGCGCCGATGGTAGTGTGGGGTCTCCCCATGTGAGAGTAGGGAACTGCCAGGCATCAAACAAGTGAAGAGCCCATCCTGACGGATGGGCTTTTTGCGTTTTTGTCGCCTGAAAATATCAGCAGATGCCTTCAGAAGGCGCGATCATGGCTATATCTCTGCAATAACTATCGGTCCTCGTTAAACCCCGTTAACCACTGCATAATAAAAGCGGCTATTTGCGGGACATCATTTAAATCTAACAATGGAAGCGACGTCTCGACCGGCGTATCGCTGGCTATGGCAATCACGTCATCGTCATAAGCTAATTCTTCAATACTATGTCCGCTGTTTTGCCGAAAAAGCAGGATTTTGGGCACAGCTTCATGCTTAAAACCCTCAACCAGGACTAAATCTAACGTTGATGCATCCATTCGGCTAACCAGCCATTCCAGATCCAGCGGAGGCTCTTCGGGTGTTTCCGTCATTAATGCCCAACGCTGGGAGCTGGCGACAATCGTCTGAGCCGCTCCGGCTTTACGCAGTTCATAGCTGTCTTTACCGGGCTTATCCACGTCCATATCATGATGAGTATGTTTAATTAGCCCTGGCCGTAAGCCTTCCGCGCGCAGTGCCGGAATCAGCGACTTCAGTAGGGTGGTTTTACCTGTACCGCTCCAGGCTGCGATGGCTAAAAGCGGGATCATGATGGCACCTGCATACGTTGCAAATCGTCGAGAGTATTGACGTTAATAAATGCTGATTTTACATCGCTAAAATCGACGCTATGACCGCCAATTTTGCGCAGAAATACCATTACCCGTCTTTCTCCTGCCGCCAGATACGTTTCCAGTTCGCCGATCGCCTCGCGATTCACCAGAGCAATGGCCGGATGGTCACGTTCACCATCGTGTACCCAAACGGCTGGAGAGGATTTTCTCTGCTGTATTAAGCGCGTCGCCAGAAATGATGGGATAAATGGCGTATCACAGGGACAAAACAGAAACCACTCGCCCTCAACCTGATGCATTACGGAAAGCATGCCGGCCAACGGCCCGGGAAAGTCGTTCAGAGAGTCGGTAATAATCGGGTAGCCGCTGCTTCGCCAGCAATCAAGATTGCGGTTAGCGCTAATTACCAGCTTTGTAACCTGCGGCTGCAGCGCATCGGCGACATGACGCCACAGGGCTTTACCTTTCAGCAGCTGTAATCCTTTATCTATTCCTCCCATGCGCGAGCCTCTTCCTCCCGCCAGCACGACGCCGGTTATGACCTTGCCCTGCATATTAATATCGCCTCTTTCATTGTGGGATTGTCCCTGCTAACGTATTCCTATCAAGAGTAAGGAGCATTGCTATGAAATGTAAACGTCTGAATGAAGTCATTGAACTCCTCCAGCCAGCCTGGCAGAAAGAACCCGAGCTGAATTTAATGCAATTTTTGCAAAAACTGGCGAAAGAGGCCGGATACACCGGTGAGTTGAACGATCTCTCCGACGATATTCTGATTTATCATCTGAAGATGCGCGACTCGGCAAAAGAAGCCGTTATTCCCGGGATTCAGAAAGATTATGAAGAAGATTTTAAAACCGCGCTGCTACGCGCTCGCGGCGTGATTAAAGAGTAAAAGGTTGTAAGCGCTGCCGCGGAATCGGCAATGAGATGATATCCTGTATCATTCGTACGATTATCGGATGTCAGGATGCACGATAAGGCTTTCACTTTTCAGACGCTTCACCCGGATACCATCATTGATGGCTTATTTGATCTGGGAATGCGGGTGGACTCCGGTCTCACTCCGCTTAATAGCTATGAGAACCGGGTTTACCAGTTTCAGGACGAAGATCGTCGCCGCTATGTGGTGAAGTTCTATCGTCCTGAGCGCTGGTCCGCCCAGCAGATCCTCGAAGAACATCAGTTTTCCCTCCAGCTCGTGCAGGACGAAGTCCCTGTAGCGGCGCCGTTGTCGTTTAACAACAGTACCCTTCATCAGCATCAGGGATTCTTTTTCGCCGTATTCCCAAGCCTGGGTGGACGTCAGTTTGAGGCGGATAACCTCGATCAGATGGAATGGGTTGGGCGCTACCTTGGCCGTCTGCATCAAACTGGACGCAAACAGCGTTTTGTCGCGCGTCCGGAGATAGGGACGAATGAGTATCTTCTTGAGCCACGCCAGGTCTTTGAGCTTTCCCCGCTGATACCTGCAGGTCTGAAAGAGGCTTTTCTCAGCGCTACCGATGAGCTGATTGATGCGGTAATGGCGCAATGGCACGGACGCGCCAATATTTTACGGTTACACGGTGATTGCCATGCGGGAAACATCCTCTGGCGCGATGGGCCACTGTTTGTTGATTTAGATGATTCACGTAATGGACCTGCTATCCAGGATCTGTGGATGTTGTTGAACGGCGATAAAGCCGAACAACGGATGCAGCTTGAGATGATCATTGAAGCGTATGAAGAGTTCAGCGCTTTCAATACCGATGAAATTGCCCTCATCGAACCTTTACGTGCAATGCGGTTAGTTTATTATCTGGCGTGGTTATTAAGGCGCTGGGAAGATCCCGCTTTTCCTAAAAACTTCCCGTGGTTAACCGGGGAAGATTACTGGCGCGGGCAGACAACAACTTTTCTTGAGCAGGTAAAGGTTCTGCAGGAACCGCCTCTTCAGTTAACGCCAATGTATTAATGTGATATATCCAGGAGAGAATTAATCATGAAAAAAATTTGGCTGGCGCTGGCTGGTATGATTCTGGCTTTCAGTGCATCCGCTGCCCAGATCACCGACGGTAAGCAGTATATTACCCTCGATAAGCCCGTTGCCGGTGAGCCGCAGGTGCTCGAGTTTTTCTCGTTCTACTGCCCGCATTGCTATCAGTTTGAGGAAGTTCTTCATGTATCAGATAACGTGAAGAAAAAGCTGCCTGAAGGCGTCAAAATGACGAAATACCACGTTGAGTTCCTGGGTCCGTTAGGCAAGGATCTGACTCAGGCGTGGGCCGTTGCGATGGCGCTGGGTGTGGAAGATAAAATTACCGTGCCGATGTTTGAAGCGGTACAGAAAAACCAGACCGTCCAGACCGTGGCCGATATCCGTAAGGTCTTCGTTGACGCCGGCGTTAAAGGTGAAGATTACGATGCAGCCTGGAACAGCTTCGTGGTGAAATCCCTGGTGGCTCAGCAAGAGAAAGCCGCCGCTGATTTCCAGCTGCAGGGCGTGCCGGCTATGTACGTTAACGGTAAATACCAGCTTAACCCGCAGGGTATGGATACCAGCAACATGGACGCATTTGTTGCCCAGTATGCCGATGCCGTTAAGCAGCTCGTTGAGAAGAAATAAAAAATAAACGCCGGTTACTGACCGGCGTTTTTCTTTTCTGCGCCCACAATTATTTCTCTGCCTGCTGCATTATTTCCGTTAGCTGCCGATCTTTCTCTTCCCAAAGCCTGTTTAGCCAGCGCTGAAAGCGTCGCTTAAAGTTTTTGTCATTTACATAATCGCCGTGCAGCTCTTCCGTCACAGGTTCAAGACTGACTCTCACCACAATCCGCGTCAATCGGCCGCTCAGCATGTCATAAAACGGCTTTTGGTTGTTTTCCGGATAGCATAACGTGACGTTCAAAAGCTTATCAAACTGCGAGCCGAGCACGCTTAATGCCATGGCAATACCCGCAGCCTTTGGCGATAACAGATTCTGGTAAGGCGAACGGGTCTGCTGTTGCTTTTCTTCCGTGAAACGTGAGCCTTCGACAAAGTTAACAATCGTTGTTGGATGCGCGCGGAATTTCTCGCAGGAGCGGCGAGTGGTTTCAACATCTTTGCCCCGGCGTTCTGGATGGCGGAGTAAATAGCCTCGGGAATAGCGGCGCATAAAAGGCATATCCAGCGCCCAGCAGGCCAGCCCAATAAACGGCACCCAGGCGAGCTGTTGCTTGAGGAAATATTTATTCATCGGGATATGTTTGCGAAACAGCACGCAAAGCACCACGATATCTGCCCAGCTATGGTGGTTGCTGATGAGCAGATACCAGTTTTTCTTATTCAGGCCATCCAGGCCCTGTACATCCCATTTAAGCCAGGGATTAAGAGGCAGCAGCAGAGCCAGCCCTTCACACCAGCAGTACATCATGAAATTGCAAAAAACGGATATCGAGCGCCAGACCGCAGGAATAGGCACAAGAAGTTTAATCAGCCCGGCGACGATGATTGGCACCGAGCAGATTATGGTGACTATGATAGTCAGGGCGATACTCAGCGGGAGCGTTATCGCGGCGAGTAATCTCGACATAGTTAATTTATTCAGAAAGTTAGACTGACAAAGAACGCGTTTAAACGGCGCAAGAGGCTGATTTTACCAGAAAATAGCGTAAATAACGGGTCTTACCAGAACAGAAAAATTTTCGGATCTTATATCCACATGGAACATTGAGTCGCCATGGTGTTATTAAAGCAAATTATGCGTGTATAACTTAATGATAAATATGAAATAATTTGTTTATGGATGATTTAATTAACGATTGTTTGGCTGTCGTTATAAAAATATTCACAAAGTTATCCACAGGATAGCCCATAACGCGATCGAAAGGATCGCAGAATCTTTTCGACGAAATGCGGGAAAAATTCAGGATTTAATGCCCGTCTGTGGCATCCTTTACCGATAATCTGATAAACAGGCACGGAAATTATGGTTCAGATCCCAGAAAACCCTCTCATCCTCGTTGACGGCTCCTCTTACCTTTATCGGGCATATCACGCGTTCCCCCCGCTGACGAATAGCGCTGGTGAACCGACAGGCGCAATGTATGGCGTGCTGAATATGCTGCGAAGCCTGATCCTGCAGTATCAACCGACCCACGCTGTCGTCGTGTTTGATGCCAAGGGGAAGACTTTCCGTGATGAACTGTTTGAGCACTATAAATCTCATCGCCCGCCGATGCCGGACGATCTGCGTGCGCAGATCGAGCCGCTGCATGCCATGGTAAAAGCGATGGGCCTGCCGCTAATGGCTGTTCCTGGCGTAGAAGCCGATGATGTCATCGGTACCCTGGCGCGTGAAGCTGAAAAGGTCGGGCGTCCGGTACTGATTAGCACCGGCGATAAAGATATGGCCCAGCTGGTTACGCCGGGTATTACGCTGATTAACACCATGACCAACACTATCCTTGGCCCCGATGAAGTGGTGACGAAATACGGCGTACCACCGGAGCTGATCATCGATTTTCTGGCCCTGATGGGAGATTCATCGGACAATATTCCAGGCGTACCTGGCGTGGGAGAAAAGACAGCGCAGGCGTTACTGCAGGGGCTGGGTGGCCTTGATACGTTATACGCTGAGCCTGAAAAAATCGCTGGGCTGACCTTCCGCGGCGCAAAAACGATGGCCGCAAAGCTGGAACAGAATAAAGAGGTGGCGTACCTCTCTTATCAGCTGGCGACGATCAAAACGGACGTTGAGCTGGAGCTGGGCTGTGAAGATTTGCTGGTTGCGCAACCCGTCGCTGATGAACTGCTCACGCTGTTTAAAAAATATGAATTCAAACGCTGGATCACCGATGTAGAGTCCGGCAAGTGGATGCAGGCAAAAGGCGCTAAGCCTGCGGCAAAGGCGGTTGTAGCGGTGGCTGACGTGGCCGATGCGGAGGAGGAAACCGCGACGGCGCTCTCTTCTGAAAATTATGTCACGATCCTTGATGAAGAAACGTTGTTGACCTGGGTTGAGAGCCTGAAGAAAGCGCCGCTTTTTGCCTTTGATACCGAAACTGACAGCCTCGATAACGTATCCGCCAATATGGTCGGCTTATCCTTCGCCATTGAGCCTGGCGTTGCGGCCTATGTACCGGTTGCCCATGATTATCTGGATGCACCGGATCAGATCCCGCGCGACCGTGTCCTTGAGCTGCTGAAACCGCTACTGGAAGATGACAAGGTTCTGAAGGTTGGGCAAAACCTCAAATATGACCGCGGTATCCTGGCTAACTACGGCATTGAACTGCGCGGTATTGCCTTTGATACCATGCTGGAATCCTACATTCTTGACAGCGTGGCGGGCCGCCATGATATGGATAGCCTCTCCGATCGCTGGCTGAAGCACAAAACCATTACCTTTGAAGAGATTGCGGGTAAAGGTAAAAACCAGCTCACCTTCAATCAGATCGCGCTGGAAGAAGCGGGCCGCTACGCGGCGGAAGATGCCGATGTCACGCTGCAGCTGCACCTCAAAATGTGGCCTGAACTTCAGCAAAATGAAGGCCCGCTGAAGGTCTTTAAAAATATTGAAATGCCGCTGGTGCCGGTGCTATCCCGCGTAGAGCGTAACGGGGTGAAGATTGATCCGGCCGTGCTGCATGCGCATTCTCAGGAGATAGCCAAACGCCTGATTGAACTGGAGAAGAAGGCGTATGATATCGCGGGTGAGGAGTTTAACCTCTCTTCGCCGAAGCAGCTGCAAACCATCCTGTTTGAAAAACAAGGTATTAAGCCGCTGAAGAAAACCCCGGGCGGCGCGCCGTCTACCTCGGAAGAGGTGCTGGAAGAGCTGGCGCTGGACTATCCGCTGCCGAAAGTCATCCTCGAGTATCGTGGTCTGGCAAAACTCAAATCCACCTATACCGATAAGCTGCCGCTGATGATCAGCCCGAAAACGGGCCGGGTTCACACCTCTTATCACCAGGCGGTTACGGCAACGGGACGTTTGTCGTCTACAGACCCGAACCTGCAGAACATTCCGGTGCGCAACGAAGAAGGGCGGCGTATCCGTCAGGCGTTTATTGCTCCGGAAGATTATCTCATTGTCTCTGCTGACTACTCGCAAATTGAACTGCGCATCATGGCGCATCTTTCCCGCGACAAGGGCCTGCTGACCGCGTTTGCGGAAGGGAAGGATATCCACCGCGCGACGGCGGCAGAGGTCTTTGGTTTGCCGCTGGAGAGCGTCAGCAGCGAACAGCGCCGCAGCGCGAAGGCGATCAACTTCGGCCTGATTTACGGCATGAGCGCATTCGGCCTTGCGCGCCAGCTCAATATTCCACGCAAAGAAGCGCAAAAGTATATGGATCTCTACTTTGAGCGCTATCCGGGCGTGCTGGAGTATATGGAGCGCACCCGCACCCAGGCCAAAGAGCAGGGGTATGTTGAAACGCTTGATGGCCGTCGTCTCTACCTGCCGGACATCAAATCCAGCAACGGCGCGCGCCGCGCCGGTGCCGAGCGTGCGGCGATCAATGCGCCGATGCAGGGAACCGCTGCCGACATTATTAAGCGCGCGATGATCGCCGTAGATAGCTGGTTATTAAGCGAAAAACCGCGCGTGCGGATGATTATGCAGGTACACGATGAACTGGTCTTTGAAGTGCATAAAGACGACCTTGAGGCGGTTGCGAAAAAGATCCACGAACTGATGGAAAGCAGCACGACGCTGGCGGTTCCGCTGCTGGTGGAAGTGGGTAGTGGAGAAAACTGGGATCAAGCGCACTAAGTATTCGGTAAGGAAGGTCATTTCTTGTAAGTGAGTAACATAACTTATCGCATTTTGTGATGATCATTTGAATTTGCTATGTAAAGAGTGAAAAAAAACTACAAAAAATGCTTTATCCGTAACCGAAAGAAGAGTAGAGTTAAAGACGTAGGGTACAGAGGTAAGATGTTCTATCTTTCAGACCTTTTACTTCACGTAATCGGATTTGGCTGAATATTTTAGCCGCCCCGGTCATTTATGACCGGGGCGTTTTTTATTGCGCGAAAGAAAATTTTTTGCGTATCGATGCTGATGAGGCGGGCTACCCGGATAGAGCCTCACGCGCCGCTATCCGGAGAAGTTAGCGAGATTATTTGCCGTCTTCAGAGGCTTCCTGAGGAGGGATATCGTTATACCAGCTATCCAGCTTCTGCCGTAGTTTATCCACGCCCTGCTTCTTCAGGGAAGAAAACGCTTCGACCTGCACATCTCCGTTAAAGGCGGTGACCGCTTCACGAACCATGGCGATCTGCGCTTTTCGCGCGCCGCTGGCCAGCTTATCGGCTTTGGTTAGCAGCACCAGTACCGGGATATCGCTTTCCACCGCCCATTGGATCATCTGCTGATCGAGATCTTTAAGCGGATGACGAATATCCATCAACACAACCAGCCCTTTCAGACAGAGGCGTTTCTCCAGATATTCACCCAGCGCGCGCTGCCACTTGATTTTCATCTCTTCCGGAACCTGGGCATATCCATAGCCCGGCAGGTCGACCAGGCGTTTGCCTTCAGCGACTTCAAACAGGTTAATAAGCTGCGTACGGCCTGGCGTCTTCGAAGTACGCGCGAGGCTTTTCTGGTTAGTCAGCGTGTTCAGCGCGCTGGATTTCCCGGCGTTAGAGCGGCCAGCAAAGGCCACTTCAATACCGGTATCGGCAGGAAGATGGCGGATATCTGGCGCGCTAGTGACAAAATGCGTCAGTTGATAATTCCAGTTGGTCAAGACGGTCGTCTCCGTTAAATCAGGCTTTGACGGGGATTATACCTGAACAACAGAAAAAGGCTGTTTTTACCGCACCTCATCGCTGTAAGTTAAAACCACAGTCTTTGTGAGACATTGGCTATTGGTTATATGAGAAATTCATGAGAAAAGTCTGATTAAAAATAATACAAAGTTATATAAATCATTGCGTTAAAATGAAAGAAAATTCTGAAACTCGTTTTTTTTCTGTACAGTCGGTTGTAGGTTTCCCGCAAACCAGTAAAGTAGCGGTCAAGGGCGAGGATGCTAACAGGATTATGACTCAGGATGAGGAGTCAGGAAGCGCCAGGAGGCGAAGACTACGGATTGTCAGGATGACAAACGTCTGGAGACGTTTTAAAAGGAAATGGATGTAACAGGGATTGTTGGTAGCTAAAGGAAAGACAGGGTGTGTCGTTAGCTAACATGGAAAGTAGAAGCCCATTAAGGGTTATCAGTGCGGAAAAAGGCGACAGAGTAATCTGTCGCCTTTTTTCTTTGCTTGCTTTCTGCTAGATTCCGCCTCAATTCTATACTGAAGAAAACGGCCTGAAGATTACACAACATGAAAAAACCGACATCCGTACCTCGCGGCAAAAAAAATCGCAAAACGCGTGAAGAATTGAACCAGGAAGCCCGCGAGCGCAAGCATCAGAAGAAGCATCGCGGCCACGCGGCAGGAAGTCGTGCGACCGGCGGCGACACCGCTTCAGCAGGTAAAAAACAAGGTCAGCAGCAAGATCCCCGAATTGGCAGTAAAAAACCAATCCCGCTGGGCGTAACTGAGAATGCTCCGGCGATTAAGCAGCATAAACCAAAGAGCGAGAAACCTATGCTTTCACCGCAGGCTGAGCTGGATTTGCTGGAGAACGATGAGCGCCTGGACGCGCTGCTGGAACGTCTGGAAGAGGGCGGTACCCTGAATGCTGAAGAGCAAGCCTGGGTTGACGCTAAGCTGGATCGTATTGATGAGCTGATGCAGCAGTTGGGCCTCTCATACGATGATGACGAAGATGAAGAAGAGGAAGAGCGCAAAGAAGATATGATGCGCCTGCTGAAGGGTGGAAACTAACGTTTGCACCCCATCGGATTCCCGGTCCTGCTTATAACCCTTCTGGTTATATGTTATCTGCTGTGGTTATTCGTTAAACTACGACGGTTGTCGCGGCGTCAGAAATGGCTGCGCAACCGGCTCATTACCCGAGGTGCGGTTGGGCCGGGGCGGCGTACCCGCCGACGGTACCATCGGAAGGAGTGAGCATGTCTGTGCAGTTAATCGACTGGGATCTGGCCCTGATCCAGAAATATAACTATTCCGGGCCGCGTTATACTTCGTATCCCACCGCGCTGGAGTTTTCTCCAGAATTTGGCGCCGCTGAATTTGATGCGGCGGTAGCCCGCTATCCGCAGCGTCCCCTCTCGCTGTACGTGCATATCCCGTTTTGCCATAAACTCTGCTATTTCTGCGGCTGCAACAAAATCGTCACCCGTCAGCAGCATAAGGCCGACCAGTATCTGGATGTGCTTGAGCAGGAGATTATTCATCGCGCGCCGCTTTTTGCTGGCCGCAAAGTTAATCAGCTGCACTGGGGCGGCGGTACGCCAACCTATTTAAACAAGGCGCAAATTAGTCGTCTGATGGGGCTGCTGCGTACCCATTTCAATTTTAACGCGGATGCAGAGATCTCCATTGAGGTTGATCCGCGCGAAATCGAACTCGATGTCCTGGATCATTTACGCCTCGAAGGCTTTAATCGCCTGAGTATGGGCGTGCAGGACTTCAACAAAGAAGTGCAGCGCCTGGTGAACCGCGAGCAGGATGAAGCGTTTATCTTCGCGCTACTCAACCACGCGCGCGATATCGGCTTTACCTCTACCAATATCGACCTGATTTACGGTCTGCCGAAGCAAACGCCGCAGAGCTTCGCGTATACGCTACAGAAAGTGGCGGAGCTCAACCCCGATCGTCTGAGCGTATTCAACTATGCGCATCTGCCAACGCTCTTTGCTGCGCAGCGCAAAATCAAAGACGCCGATCTGCCTTCTGCAGAACAGAAGCTGGACATTCTTCAGGAGACGATTGTTTCGCTGACGGCCGCGGGATATCAGTTTATCGGCATGGACCACTTTGCCCGTCCGGATGATGAGCTGGCGATAGCCCAGCGTGAAGGTATCCTGCATCGTAACTTCCAGGGGTATACCACCCAGGGAGACACCGATCTGCTGGGGATGGGCGTCTCGGCGATCAGCATGATTGGCGATTGCTATGCGCAGAACCAGAAAGAGCTGAAGCAGTATTATCAGCAGGTTGATGAAACCGGAACGGCGCTGTGGCGCGGTATTGCGTTGACGCGCGATGACTGCATTCGTCGCGACGTGATTAAGGCGCTAATTTGTCACTTCCGTCTCGACTTCGCTGCGGTAGAAGCGCAGTGGGATCTTACCTTCGATAGCTACTTTGCCGACGATATGAAATTGCTGGCACCGCTGGCCAAAGATGGGCTGGTGGAGGTGGATGAGAAGGGCATTCAGGTGACGCCGAAAGGCCGGCTGCTGATACGAAATATCTGCATGTGTTTTGATACGTATTTGCGCCAGAAAGCGCGGATGCAGCAGTTTTCCCGCGTGATATAAAGCATACCCCCACTCCAGGAAGGAGCGGGGGTATTATCAGCTAAACAGCCCAACCATCGCCGCGCACAGAACGGCAGCTACCGCCGTCTGCGGCGTATGACCCGCTGCAACACCGCTCGATATAATATTAATAAATGATTCAAGCATGATTTCTCCCCCGTCTTTCCGGGCAAGATCATACTCAACGCATGGCAACAGTAAAGTACAAAATAGCAGCAGTTTGCGCTGGATGACTATTTTTTACTCGCCGCCGCGCTGCTACTCCATTCCCAGCTCTTTTAGCTTACGCGTCAGGGTATTACGACCCCAGCCCAGCAGGCGAGCCGCCTCTTGTTTATGTCCCTGCGTGTGGCGTAACGCGGTGGTCAGCAGCGTGCGCTCCATCTCCGGCTGCGCTTCCGAGAGCAGGTTTTGATGACCGGAACGCAAAGCGCGATCGGCCCATTGCCCCAGCAGCGTGGCCCAGCTATCCGGCAGCATTTGCGTCGGGTTATCCGGTATCGCCGTTTCAAACAGCTCGCTGGGAAGATCCTGCGTCAGAACCTCCTGACCTGCGGCCATTACCGTCAGCCAGCGACAGGTGTTTTCCAGCTGACGTACGTTGCCCGGCCATGCCAGTCGGGTTAACGCCATCTCCGTCTCCGGATGCAGCTGTTTGGCCTCGACGCCCAGCTCACGGGCGGCGATTTGCAGGAAATGTCTCGCCAGTCGCGGGATATCTTCCCGACGCTCGCGCAGCGGCGGCAGATGGACGCGAATCACGTTCAGGCGGTGGAATAAATCCTCGCGGAATTTTCCTTCCTGGACGCGCAGCTCAAGGTTCTGGTGGGTGGCGGCAATAATGCGTACATCCACCTTCACCGGCGCATAGCCCCCCACGCGATAAAACTGGCCATCGGCCAGTACGCGCAGCAGACGTGTCTGTACGTCCAGCGGCATATCGCCGATCTCGTCGAGGAACAGCGTGCCGCCGTCTGCCTGCTCGAAACGCCCCTGGCGCACGGTATTGGCGCCGGTAAAGGCCCCTTTCTCGTGGCCAAACAGTTCTGACTCAATCAGATCTTTCGGAATGGCCGCCATATTTAGCGCGATAAACGGCGCCTTGGCGCGCGGGCTGTGGCGGTGGAGAGCGTGGGCAACCAGCTCTTTACCGGTACCGGACTCGCCGTTGATCAGTACGCTGATTGATGAACGCGACAGGCGGCCGATAATGCGGAAGACGTCCTGCATGGCCGGCGCTTCGCCGATGATATCGGCCGTTGGGCTATTAATCGGCGCATTACGCGGCTGCTGCTGTTCCTGGTAATGGCTAATGGCACGATCAACCAGCGCCACCGCTTCATCGATATCAAACGGTTTCGGCAGATAATCAAAGGCGCCCTGCTGATAGGCGCTGACCGCCGCGTCAAGATCCGAATGCGCCGTCATTATGATGACCGGGAGCATCGGATGGCGCTGTTTAATTTGCTTTAGCAGCGCCAGTCCATCCATTCCCGGCATGCGGATATCAGACAGCAGCACATCCGGGGTTTTGGTCGTGAGGGCATCAAGCACCTCGTTGCCGCTTTCAAACGTTGTACAACTTAAGCCTGCCCCGGTGAGCGCGCGTTCAAGCACCCAACGGATGGAGCTATCGTCGTCAACGATCCATGCTATCCCTCGTTGCATAAACACCTCTACTTCCGAATAGGCAGGTACACCGAGAATTCGGTATGCCCTGGCCAACTGGTAAATTCAATTTTGCCGGAGTGCTGATCGATAAGGCTGCGGGCGATAGACAGCCCGAGTCCGGTGCCGCCTTCGCGTCCGCTCACCATCGGATAAAACAGCGTATCCTGTAAGTGAGACGGTATTCCCGGGCCGTTATCTTCAACGTCGATACGCGCAGCGAGGCGGTAGCGCACGCCGTGCAGGGTTAACTGAAAGGCCGTACGGGTGCGCAGAGTGATTTCGCCGCCCTCCGGTCCCAGAGCCTGCAGCGCATTACGGACGATATTCAGCAGCACCTGTTCAATTTGGTCCGGGTCGTGCGGCAGTTCTGGCAGGCTGGGGTCATAGTCGCGAACCAGCTTGACGTTATCCGGCAGCTCCATCGACACAAGCTTTACCACCCGCTCAGCGACCTTGTGGATGCTTTCTGTTACGTGCATTCCGGGATGCTGTGGTCCCAGCAGACGGTCAACCAGATTTCTTAACCGATCGGCCTGTTCAATAATGACTTTGGTATATTCCATTAGCGCAGGATCGGGCAGCGCTTTGCTCAGCAGCTGTGCCGCGCCGCGCAGACCGCCCAGCGGATTTTTAATCTCGTGGGCCAGGCCACGCACTAAGTCGCGAGCGGCAATCTGCTGTGCGTGCTGTAGCTGCTCCTGGCTCAGACGGCGCTGATTATCCATCGGCGCCATTTCCAGCAGGATATAGCCTTCAGGCAGGCGTTGCGCCGTCAGGGAAAGGATGTGCGAGCGGCCATCAATGACCAGCGTCACTTCGTTATCGGTAAACCCTTGACCCGCAGCGAGGCTCTCCTGCATGAGGCCGATATTCAGCGAGAAATAGCTCAACAGCTCCGGCAGCGGCGTGCCGAATAATTTACGCGAACTTTGCGCCAGCAGCTGCTGCGCCGCCGGGTTCGCGTAATGCACCGCCAGGTCGTCATCGACCAGTAAGATACTGTTGATTAAAGAGTTAAGGATCTGCCCAGCATCGGGCAGTGTGCCTGTTGCCATTCGACAGTCTCCTGAAAATGAGTGCACTATTTTAGTGCAGTATAGCTTTTTATGTATAAAAAGCTCATGAGATCAGCGTGTTGGTGGAGAAAAAAGCCCATCCTGAGATGGGCTGAAAGTTTCCACGGCAACAAAACATCCTTGGTATCCCACGCCACAACACGGAATACCGCGGATTTACAGCAAAATTAGACGCTGTAGTACAGCTCGAACTCAACCGGGTGCGGAGTCATACGTACGCGGTCGTTTTCTTCAATACGCAGGGCGATGTAAGCATCGATAGCGTCGTTGGTGAATACGCCACCGGCGGTCAGGAATTCACGGTCTGCGTCCAGCGCGTTCAGTGCTTCTTCCAGAGAACCTGCAACCTGTGGGATCTCTTTCGCTTCTTCCGGCGGCAGATCGTACAGGTTTTTATCCATGGCTTCGCCCGGATGGATTTTGTTCTTGATACCGTCAAGGCCAGCCATCAGCAGCGCAGCGAAGCACAGGTACGGGTTAGCCGCCGGGTCCGGGAAGCGAACTTCGATACGGCGCGCTTTCGGAGAGGTGACAACCGGAATACGGATAGACGCGGAACGGTTACGGGCAGAGTAAGCCAGCATAACCGGCGCTTCGTAACCCGGGACCAGACGCTTGTAGGAGTTGGTGGTCGGGTTAGCCAGGGCATTAATCGCTTTAGCGTGTTTGATAACGCCGCCGATGTAGTACAGCGCTTGTTCAGACAGGCCTGCGTATTTGTCGCCAGAGAACAGGTTTACGCCGTTCTTGGAGAGGGACATGTGGCAGTGCATACCGGAACCGTTATCGCCAAACATCGGTTTTGGCATGAAGGTCGCGGTTTTGCCGAAACGGTGTGCGACGTTGTGCACAACGTATTTGTAAATCTGAATTTCGTCCGCTTTTTTGGTCATGGTGTTAAAGCGGGTAGCGATTTCGTTCTGACCCGCAGTCGCCACTTCGTGGTGGTGAGCTTCAACAACCAGGCCCATCTCTTCCATGATCATACACATGGTGGAGCGGATATCCTGAGAGGAGTCTACCGGCGGAACCGGGAAGTAACCGCCTTTCACGCCCGGACGGTGGCCTTTGTTGCCGCCTTCGTATTTGGTGGAGGAGTTCCATGCGCCTTCGATATCATCGATAGCAACGTGGGAACCGGAGATGGACGCACCAAAACGGATGTCGTCGAACAGGAAGAATTCTGGTTCTGGCCCGAACAGTACGGTGTCAGCCAGGCCGGTAGAGCGCAGATACTCTTCAGCGCGCTTAGCAATGGAGCGCGGGTCACGGTCATAGCCCTGCAGCGTGCCGGGTTCCAGGATGTCGCAGCGGATGATCAGCGTCGGTTCTTCATAGAACGGATCGATCAGCGCGGTGGTTGCATCCGGCATCAGGACCATGTCGGATTCGTTAATACCTTTCCAGCCGCCAATCGAGGAGCCATCAAACATTTTGCCTTCTTCGAAGAATTCGGCATTTACCTGATGAGAAGGAATAGTAACGTGCTGTTCTTTACCTTTGGTATCGGTGAAGCGCAGATCGACAAACTTCACTTCATGCTCGTTCAGCATCGTCAAAACGTGTTCAGCGGACATACTTAAACTCTCCCGGATTGGTCATTGTCGTCGTGGAAACGAAAACTTTTTAACTACGAAAAGTGGCGTTGTTGCCTTAAAAAATATAAAGCGAAATCTGTGCCAACTTTTAAATTGCCCCCAAAAGGCGTTATCATGCACATCATCGTGCAAAAGGGCTGCACCAAAATGAATGCATTGCACCAATATAGTGCATTTGTGTGAACATTGGGCACTTATTTGGTGCAATTGACCTTTAATAACCCTTTTAACGCTCCGTGAAAGCGATCACAAAGAATCTCTGCAATACTTGTTTGCGGAGGATGTTTGTGATCCTGTTTTGTACTGCGATTAATCCGTGTACAATAACGCGCTATTTCTAATGCCTGAGGCAAAGTTGTGATCGAAAATTTGCGTAATATCGCCATCATCGCGCACGTTGACCATGGTAAAACTACCCTGGTTGATAAGCTGCTACAGCAATCCGGTACGTTCGACGCGCGTGCCGAAACTCAAGAGCGAGTGATGGACTCCAACGATTTGGAGAAAGAGCGCGGGATTACCATCCTGGCTAAAAACACCGCTATCAAATGGAATGACTACCGTATCAACATCGTTGATACCCCAGGGCACGCCGACTTCGGTGGTGAAGTTGAACGTGTCATGTCCATGGTTGATTCCGTTCTGTTGGTCGTTGATGCAATGGATGGTCCGATGCCGCAAACGCGCTTCGTGACCAAAAAAGCCTTTGCTCATGGCCTGAAGCCAATTGTTGTTATCAACAAAGTTGACCGTCCGGGCGCGCGTCCTGACTGGGTTGTCGATCAGGTATTCGACCTGTTCGTTAACCTCGACGCTACCGACGAGCAGCTGGACTTCCCTATCGTTTACGCTTCTGCGCTGAACGGTATCGCGGGTCTGGATCACGAAGATATGGCTGAAGACATGACGCCGCTGTATCAAACCATCGTCGATCGCGTACCGGCGCCGAACGTTGACCTTGATGGCCCGCTGCAGATGCAAATCTCCCAGCTGGACTACAACAACTACGTTGGCGTCATCGGCATCGGCCGCATCAAGCGCGGTAAAGTGAAGCCGAACCAGCAGGTCACTATCATTGATAGCGAAGGCAAAACCCGTAACGGTAAAGTCGGTAAAGTTCTGACCCATCTGGGCCTTGAGCGTATCGAGAGCGACGTCGCAGAAGCTGGCGATATTATCGCGATCACCGGTCTGGGCGAACTGAACATCTCTGACACCATCTGCGATACGCAGAATGTTGAAGCGCTGCCGGCGCTGTCCGTTGATGAGCCGACCGTCTCTATGTTCTTCTGCGTTAACACCTCGCCGTTCTGTGGTAAAGAAGGTAAGTACGTTACCTCTCGTCAGATCCTTGACCGCCTGAACAAAGAGCTGGTACATAACGTCGCGCTGCGCGTTGAAGAAACGCCGGATGCAGACGCATTCCGCGTTTCTGGCCGTGGTGAACTGCACCTGTCCGTTCTTATCGAGAACATGCGTCGTGAAGGTTTCGAAATGGCGGTTTCCCGTCCGAAAGTTATCTTCCGCGAAATCGATGGCCGTAAGCAAGAGCCGTTCGAAAACGTCACGCTGGACGTTGAAGAGCAGCACCAGGGTTCTGTGATGCAGGCGCTGGGTGAGCGTAAAGGCGATCTGAAAAACATGAATCCAGATGGCAAAGGCCGCGTACGCCTCGACTACGTGATCCCAAGCCGTGGTCTGATCGGCTTCCGTTCAGAATTCATGACCATGACCTCCGGTACCGGTCTGCTGTACTCCACCTTCAGCCACTACGACGACGTTCGTGCGGGTGATGTGGGTCAGCGTCAGAACGGTGTTCTGATCTCCAACGGCCAGGGTAAAGCGGTTGCGTTCGCACTGTTCAGCCTGCAGGATCGCGGTAAGCTGTTCCTGGGCCACGGCGCAGAAGTTTACGAAGGCCAGATTATCGGTATTCACAGTCGTTCTAACGACCTGACGGTAAACTGCCTGACCGGTAAGAAACTGACCAACATGCGTGCGTCCGGTACTGACGAAGCAACGGTTCTGGTTCCGCCGGTTAAGATGACCCTGGAGCAGGCTCTGGAGTTCATCGATGACGACGAACTGGTAGAAGTCACCCCGACTTCTGTCCGTATCCGTAAACGTCACCTGACCGAGAACGACCGTAAACGCGCGATGCGCGGTGCGAAAGAAGATTAATTAACGCTTCTTTCTGCTATCTGAACCCTGCCTCAATGGCAGGGTTTCTTTTTTGTACAAAGCCCTGCCGCCCGTAGTCAAACTCCCCCTTTCCCGCTACAGTTAATTTTCCACGGTGCAAAAGGAGAGGACCATGCTCTATATCTTTGATTTAGGTAATGTGATTGTCGATATTGACTTCAACCGGGTGCTCGGGACGTGGAGTGATTTAACGCGCATTCCCCTTGCGACGCTGCAGCAGCATTTCACCATGGGCGAAGCGTTCCACCAGCATGAGCGCGGTGAAATCAGCGACGAAGATTTTGCGGCGGCGATGTGCCATGAAATGAACATGTCGCTAAGCTACGAGCAGTTCTCCCACGGCTGGCAGGCGGTTTTCGTTGCCCTGCGCCCGGAGGTTATCGCGATTATGCAAAAATTACGCGAGCAGGGGCATCGCGTTGTGGTTCTGTCCAACACGAACCGTTTGCATACGACTTTCTGGCCGGATGAGTACCCTGAGATACGCGCCGTTGCTGATCATATCTATCTTTCTCAAGAGATGGGGATGCGTAAACCGGAAGCGCGGATCTATCAGAGCGTCCTCGACGCTGAAGGTTTCGCTGCTGACGATACGGTCTTCTTCGATGATAACGCGGACAATATCGCCGGGGCTAACCAGCTGGGCATAACCAGTATTCTGGTGACCGGGAAGGAAACCATCCCCAACTACTTTGCTAAACAGCTATGCTAAAAACCGTTCATCAAAAAACAACGCGCCATCTGCGGCCGCTGGTCGCCTGGCTAAAGCTGTTATGGCGGCGTATTGATGAAGATAATATGACGACCCTGGCAGGCAATCTTGCCTACGTGTCGTTACTCTCCCTTGTGCCGCTGATTGCCGTCGTGTTCGCGCTGTTCGCGGCATTTCCGATGTTTTCTGATGTCAGTATTCAGATTCGCCACTTTATTTTCGCCAATTTCATTCCGGCAACCGGAGATGTCATTCAGGGCTATATTGAGCAGTTTGTCGCCAACTCCAGCCGGATGACCGCCGTGGGCGCTTTCGGCCTGATTGTGACATCGCTGCTGCTGATGTATTCGATTGATAGCGCGTTGAACACCATCTGGCGCAGTACCCGAACCCGGCCCAAAACCTACTCCTTTGCGGTTTATTGGATGATCCTTACCCTGGGGCCGCTGCTGGCGGGGGCCAGCCTGGCGATCAGCTCCTATCTCCTGTCGTTACGCTGGGCCAGCGACCTGAATAGCGTGATTGACGATGTGCTGCGTATTTTTCCGCTCATTTTATCCTGGGTAGCATTCTGGCTGCTTTACAGCATTGTGCCGACGGCCGAGGTGCGTAACCGCGATGCGATAATCGGTTCCCTGGTCGCGGCGCTGCTCTTTGAGGCGGGTAAGAAAGCTTTTGCTTTATATATCACCGCTTTCCCGTCATATCAGCTGATTTATGGCGTGCTTGCCGTGGTGCCTATTTTGTTTGTCTGGGTGTACTGGACGTGGTGTATCGTCTTGCTTGGCGCTGAAATTACTGTCACTCTCGGTGAATACCGCAAACTGAAAAAAGAAGAAACAGAACAATCATGATTGCATTAATTCAACGCGTATCCCGAGCTAGCGTTACCGTGGAGGGTGAAGTGACGGGCGAAATCGGCCCCGGGCTTCTGGTGCTGTTAGGCGTCGAGAGAGACGATGATGAGCAAAAGGCGAACCGCCTGTGCGAGCGCGTGCTGGGATACCGTATTTTTAGCGATGCTGAAGGCAAAATGAATCTGAACGTGCAGCAGGCTGGCGGCAGCGTGCTGGTGGTTTCGCAGTTTACGCTGGCAGCCGATACCGAACGCGGGATGCGTCCTGGTTTTTCGAAAGGGGCTGCACCGGATAAAGCGGAAGCGCTGTACGAGTATTTCGTTGAGCGCTGCCGCCAGCAGCAAATGCATACGCAGACCGGGAGATTTGCTGCCGATATGCAAGTTTCTCTGGTGAATGATGGTCCCGTGACCTTTTGGTTGCAGGTATGAGCCAGCTTCCGGGCAGGCTGCGGGTAACAAAAGAGAGTACAGCTATGTATCACCTTCGTGTACCGCAAACAGAAGAAGAGTTAGAGAGCTACTACCAGTTCCGCTGGGAGATGCTGCGTAAGCCGCTGCATCAGCCAAAAGGGTCCGAGCGCGATGCGTGGGATGCGATGGCGCACCATCAAATGGTGGTCGATGAAGAGGGCAATCTGGTTGCCGTCGGGCGGCTGTATGTGAATGCGGAAAACGAAGCTTCTATCCGTTTTATGGCCGTCCATCCGTCAGTACAGGATAAAGGGCTGGGAACCCTGATGGCGATGACGCTGGAGTCCGTCGCCCGTCAGGAAGGCGTTAAGCGCGTGACCTGTAGCGCCCGCGAAGATGCAGTGGAGTTCTTCGCTAAGCTCGGTTTTGTGAACCAGGGCGAAATCACGACGCCGACGACCACGCCGATCCGTCATTTTCTGATGATTAAGCCGATAGCCTCGCTGGACGATATTTTACATCGCGGCGACTGGTGCGCTCAGCTGCAGCAGGCCTGGTATCAGCACATCCCTCTCAGCGAGAAAATGGGCGTGCGCATTCAGCAGTATACCGGGCAAAAGTTTATCACCACCATGCCGGAAGCCGGTAACCAGAACCCGCACCATACGCTGTTCGCCGGCAGCCTGTTTTCTCAGGCAACGTTAACCGGCTGGGGGCTTATCTGGCTGATGCTGCGCGAGCGGCATCTTGGTGGCACAATTATTCTTGCCGATGCGCATATCCGCTACAGCCAGCCTATTAGCGGACGCCCCAGCGCCGTTGCCGATCTTGGCTCGTTAAGCGGCGATCTTGACCGGCTGGCGCGAGGCCGCAAAGCGCGCGTTCAGCTGCAGGTTGAGCTATTTGGCGACGAGCGGCTGGGCGCGGTTTTTGAGGGTATCTATATTGTTCTTCCCGCGAAACCGTTCGGCCCCTATGAAGAGGGCGGTAACGAAGAGGAGTAGTCTCCCTTTACGCTTAACTATCGGCCTGGTGTTTTAACCCGCCAGGCGATATCTCTCATCGCGCTGCCTGCCGCCGGGCTGATGCCGCCCAGCTGAAAGAAGCCGTGAATCACCCCGAGATAACGCTGACAGGTGCAGTCAACGCCCTGCTCAAGCAGGCGCTGGTAAAGCGCTTCGCCTTCATCACGCAGAGGGTCGTATTCCGCAGTCAGAATATGCACCGGCGGTAAGCCGTGAAAGTCTTTACGCCACAGCGGGCTGGCTTCCGGATGGTGGAGCGCCGTCGCGGAAAGGTACATTTCATAGCCGCTGAGCAGGGTATCTTCGGTGATGATGTAATCTTTACCGTTATCGATATAGCTCTTCATGCTGGCGGTGGCGTCCTGCATCGGGTAAATCAAAACCAGCTGCGCGGGTTGCCAGGCCTGTGCTGTTTTGAGCCGCAGGGCGGTCACTAATACCAGGTGTCCCCCGGCGCTGTCGCCAGCCAGCGTAATACGGGAAGCGTCGATGCCTAACTGCTCCGCGCGGCGGTGAATAATCAGCGCGCCTCTCTCCGCATCGTCATGGGCGGCAGGGAAAGTATGCTCCGGCGCCAGCCGGTATTGCACGGCGATAACGCGGCAGCCGCTGTGGTATGCCAGCTGGCGGAGCTGATGGTCATGCGTGGCGAAACCGCCGCTGATAAAGCAGCCACCGTGGAAATAGATAATGGCAGGCAGTGCGCCGGAAGCGTTAAGGGGAGAGACAACGCGAAATGCCATGCCGTCGAGCTCGATATCTTCTACCTGAACGCGCTTTTCCTGTTCCCCAGCCAGTACCGTACTGGCGAGATAGCCGCGTCTCCGGTCATCAATATTCTGTTCGCGCGATGAGGGGCGGCCCGCATCGATAAATTCCCGCACCAGCTCTGCGATACCCTTTTCAAGCGCCATTTTTCATTCCCTTAAGCTGTTTGGATATACAGTGTTATAGCCTGATTGTGAGCAAAAGAAAACCGGGGATTTTCGTCGGGAAGTGATTCTGGAAAGCGGCTCGCAAAACCAAAGATTTTGCCGGCATACCGGGAGTGTTTACGCCATTATCAATGGTGAGCCGGGCAGCAGGCGCCGCCCGACATGATGCCTGCCGTTATTCCCCTTCGCCAGGGAACAGGAACGGGTTGATGGAGCTGCGGGCGAAGCCCTCTTGTTCCATCCGTGCGTCCAGTACCAGCGAGGCGAGGTCGTCGGCTACGGCCTCCACTTTTGGGTCTTTTTCCTGATAGAGAATCTTCAGGTAGGTACCGCAGTCGCCGCAGGTTTCGGCTTTAATCGCCGACTGCTCGTTATCCAGTGACCAGTAGTGCAGATCGCGCGTCTGTTCGCAGTTGCTGCACTTCACGCGCACCACGTGCCATTCGGTTTCGCACAGGTTGCAGTGCAGATAGCGCAGGCCCTGTGTGGTACCAATTTGCACCATGCTGGAGACCGGCATCGAGCCGCAAACCGGGCAGAACTGACGCTGTTCACCATATTCAGCGCGGGCCTTTCCGGGGATCAGGCTGGCCATCTGCGCCCAATAGAGCGAAAGCGCGGCCCAGATAAACGGAGCTTTATCGCTGCTGACAGAGGCAAAATCGGACGCAAACAGCGCGCTTGCCATCAGTTCCAGCTCCTGCTCGGAGGCTTTTTCCAGATTCTCGATGACCGCCAGCGCCGGGCCGCTCATCTCCGGCTTCAGTTCGGCAATCAGCGAATGCAGCAGCTTGTGCCAGTGCTTATCGCGCGGCAAAACGTGGATATCCAGCGGCGGTTTACCCTGGTCGTTCGCTTCTTTGATGCGCGCGGTGAGATCCATCTGCAGCGGATGGTCGTACAGCACCACTTCCTGCGCGTGGGCGATAAGCGCGGCAAAGCGCAGGTAATCACCCAGCGGGTTATTTTCAGCCAGTTCGCGCAGGCGTTCGGCGCGACGGTTATATAAATTTTTGAGCCGGGGAAACAACAACGGCGGGATCATATCCGTCGCGCGTTTCTCGCTCTTTTCCAGCTCATCTTGCGGGATGATACGAATGCTCATTCAGTCACTTCCTGGTTTCAGCAGATTCGGCGATGGTCGCGTCCGCTCTGCGATTTGGCGGGCATCATGCGCCCGCTCTGGTGATGTCATTAATGATAACCGCAATCGGCATACGGGATATAGCCACGACATCGCAATGTGTGCGCTACGATACCTGATATCGATACCCCCGACTATGCACCGTTAGGATTAGCTGCCCTGCGCCATGGCTTGAGCGAAACGGGAAACGTGCCGCTCCCGCCTGCGGCGCACTCTGGCTAACGTTGTCAAAACAGCGCGTTATCCGCAAAAAAATGGCGTCGATATACGACGCCATTTCAGAGACGAACAACGCGCTCAGGCCTACGACTGACGCTTATCCTGCTTTTCGCGGACTTCACGATACCAGCGCGGGTGATGTTTCTTCGCCCAGGTCTTCGTGACCCAGCCTTCCACCATCGCGGTAATGGTGCCCTTCACCCACAGCGCGGCGTAAATATGCACCATGATCACCACAATCAGCGCCACCGCAGAGAAGGAGTGCAGCATCAGCGCGAAGCGGATAACCGGGATGGAGAAGGCCGGCGCAAAGTACGGACGCCAGATGATCACGCCGCTCACCAGCAGCAGCACCAAGAAGATAATCGCCGCCCAGAACACGCATTTCTGGCCGAAGTTATAGCGCCCGGTGTCGCCCACTTCCTCGTTGACGACAATCTTGCGAATATTTTTCGCCCAGAAAATATCGTCCCGGTTGATCAGGTTGTGGTGCCAGTAGCGGAAGAACATGATGATGAACGAAGCAAACATAATCACGCCCACGAACGGGTGCAGAATACGCGCCAGCTGCGGGGTGCCCATGATTTGCATCAGCCAGTTGAAGGACGGGAAGAAAAAGCCCAGCCCGCTCACCGCCGCCAGCACGAAGCAGAAGGCGGTGACCCAGTGGTTGATTCGCTCCGGCGCGGTGTAGCGCACGATGGTGTCACGTCTTTTCATTTGCGCACCTCGTCTTTCTCTTCATCCAGATTGTCCTCTTCCTCTTCCGCGCGGTTCGGACCGACGCCGACGTAGTGGAAGATGCTGGCGGCGAAGGTGGCCGCAAAGCCGACCGCCGCGAGAGGCTTCCAGATCCCTTTCCAGAACTTAACCGTGGCGCTGATTTCCGGGTTCTCCGGCAGGCCGTGGTACAGATTCGGCTTGTCGGCGTGGTGCAGCACGTACATCACGTGCGTGCCGCCAACGCCTGCCGGATCGTACAGGCCCGCGTTGTCGTAACCGCGGGTTTTCAGCTCGGCGACGCGCTCGCCCGCCAGCGTTTTCATATCCTCTTTGGAGCCAAAGTGGATAGCGCCGGTCGGGCAGGTTTTCACGCACGCCGGCTCCTGGCCAACGTTAACGCGGTCCACGCACAGCGTACATTTGTAGACGCGGTTATCTTCCGGGTTCAGGCGCGGCACGTTGAACGGGCAGCCGGCGATGCAGTAGCCGCAGCCGATGCACTGCTCGGACTGGAAGTCGACGATGCCGTTGGCGTACTGAATGATTGCCCCTTCCGCCGGGCAGGCCTTCAGGCAGCCCGGGTCGGCGCAGTGCATACAGCCATCCTTACGGATGAGCCACTCCAGTTTGTCGTTCTGCTCCACTTCCGAGAAGCGCATCACGGTCCAGGATTTGGCGGTCAGGTCGGCGGGGTTATCGTACACCCCGACGTTGTGACCGACTTCATCCCGGATGTCGTTCCACTCGGAACAGGCCACCTGGCAGGCTTTACAGCCGATACAGGTGGTGACGTCGATAAGCTTCGCCACCTCTTCCTGATGGTCCCGCGCGCGGGGCGCGGGGGTGAAGCCGTTAGTCGCGGAACGACGGATAATGTCTTGCGATTGATAAGCCATAATTCGTCTCCGTTACGCCTTTTCCACGTTCACGAGGAAAGCCTTGAACTCCGGCGTCTGCGTGTTCGCATCACCGACAAACGGCGTCAGGGTATTGGCGATAAACCCTTTCTTCGCCACGCCTTCGTAGCCCCAGTGAATCGGAATACCGATAGTATCGATATCCTTACCGTCCGCTTTCAGCGTGCGAATACGCTTGGTCACCACCGCCTTGGCTTTGATATAGCCGCGGTTAGAGGAGACCTTCACGGTATCGCCATGGGCGATGCCGAGCTTGTTCGCCAGCTTCTCGCCGATCTCCACGAACTGTTCCGGCTGCGCGATGGCGTTAAGCAGCGCGTGCTTGGTCCAGTAGTGGAAGTGCTCGGTCAGGCGGTAAGTAGTACCGACGTAAGGGAATTTCTCCGCTTTGCCCATCTGCTCAAGGTCGCCTTTAAAGACGCGAGCAGCCGGGTTAGAGACCACGTTCGGGTGCAGCGGGTTGGTGCCCAGCGGCGTTTCAAACGGCTCGTAGTGTTCCGGGAACGGCCCTTCCGCCATCTTATCGATAGCGAACAGACGCCCCATCCCTTCCGGCTGCATGATAAACGGCCCGACATCGCTGTCCGGCGCCGCGGCGCTGTAGTCTGGAATATCCACGCCGCCCCACTTCGCGCCGTCCCATTTCAGGAGCTGGCGCTTCGGATCCCACGGTTTACCCTGCGGGTCCGCGGAGGCGCGGTTATACAGAATGCGGCGGTTAAGCGGCCACGCCCATGCCCAGCCCAGCGTATTGCCGAGGCCCGATGGATCGGCGTTATCGCGACGCGCCATCTGGTTGCCGTCAGGCGTCCAGCTACCGGCGAAGATCCAGCAGCCGCTGGAAGTCGTGCCGTCGTCACGCAGCTGCGCAAACGAGCTGAGCTGCTGGCCTTTCTTGACGATCACCGCCCCGGTTGCCGGGTCGGTAATGTCTGCCAGCGCCTTGCCGTTGCTCTCCATCGCTACTTCTTCCGACGCTGGTTCATGCGGCGTGGCGTAGTTCCACGTCATGTTCAGCACCGGTTCCGGCGCCGGCCCGCCCTGTTCGGCGTACATCTTGCGCAGGCGTAAGAAGATACCGGCGAGGATCTCACCGTCGGTGGTCGCAATCCCCGGGGCGTCCGCGCCTTTCCAGTGCCACTGCAGCCAGCGGCCGGAGTTAACGATAGAACCGTTCTCTTCGGCGAAGCAGGTGGACGGCAGGCGGAACACTTCGGTCTGGATTTTCGCCGGATCGACGTCGTTCGACTCCCCGTGGTTTTGCCAGAAGGTGGAGGTTTCGGTGTTGAGCGGGTCGATGGTCACCAGGAACTTAAGCTTCGACAGCGACGCGACAACCTTGTTTTTGTTCGGGAACGACGCTACCGGGTTGAAGCCCTGGCAGATATAGCCGTTCACTTTGCCCTGGTTCATCATCTCGAAATATTGCAGGACGTCGTAGCCCTTATCCCACTTCGGTAGCCAGTCAAAGCCCCAGCTGTTTTCCGCCGTGGCTTTATCGCCAAAGAAGGCCTTCATCATTGAGACGAAGAATTTCGGGTAATTACCCCAGTAGTTCACCTGGTCCTTCAACAGCGGTTTCGGCGTGTTGGCGGCGAGGTAGGTTTGCAGGTCAGTCTGTTTCTCGCTCGGCAGCGTCATATAGCCAGGCAGGCTCTGCGACAGCAGTCCCAGGTCGGTAAGACCCTGAATATTGGAGTGGCCGCGCAGGGCGTTTACGCCGCCGCCCGCCATGCCCATATTGCCGAGCAGCAGCTGGATCATCGCCATGGTGCGGATGTTCTGCGCGCCGATGGAGTGCTGCGTCCAGCCCAGCGCGTAGAGGAACGAGGCGGTTTTATCGTGCGCGCTGGTTTCCGCGATGTACTCGCAGACTTTGAGGAAGTCAGCTTTTGGCGTTCCGCAGATGTTTTCGACAACTTCTGGTGTATAGCGGGAAACGTGCTGCTTCAGCAGGTTCCAGACGCAGCGCGGATGCTGCAGCGTGGTATCGCGTTTGGCAAAGCCGTTTTCATCCAGCTCATAGTTCCAGGACGTTTTATCGTACTTGCGGGCTTCGGCGTCGTAGCCGCTGAACAGACCGTCTTCAAAGCTGTAATCCTCACGCACGATCAGGCTGGCGTTGGTGTAAGCCTCGGTATATTCACGGTTAATTTTTTCGTTGTTCAACAGGTACAGGATGACGCCTGACAGGAAGGTAATGTCAGTACCGGAACGAATTGGGGTATAGAAATCAGCTACCGCCGCGGTACGCGTAAAGCGCGGATCGATCACAATCAGCTTCGCGCCGTTGCGAATCTTGGCTTCCATCGCCCAGCGGAATCCAACCGGGTGAGCTTCAGCGGCGTTGCCGCCCATCACCACGACGAGATTGGCGTTCTTGATGTCGACCCAGTGGTTGGTCATCGCACCGCGACCAAATGTTGGAGCAAGACTTGCTACCGTTGGTCCGTGTCAGACGCGCGCCTGGTTGTCGACCGCGAGCATACCGAGCGCGCGGGTAAATTTCTGGGTTAAATAACCGGTTTCGTTACTGGAGGCGGAGGCGCACAGCATACCGGTGGTCAGCCAGCGGTTGACGGTGGTGCCTTCGCTATTCTGCGCGACAAAGTTGGCGTCGCGGTCCTCTTTCATCAGCTTAGCGATGCGATCGAACGCTTCATCCCAGCTGATTTTCTGCCATTTATCAGAGCCTGGCGCACGGTATTCCGGAAATTTCAGGCGACTTTCGGAATGGATAAAGTCCACCAGACCGGCCCCTTTAGGGCAGAGCGCGCCACGGTTGACCGGATGGTCCGGGTCACCTTCGATATGGAAGATAGACGCTTTGGCATTTTTTGCGCCGTCGCCGAGGCTGTACATTAACAGCCCGCAGCCAACGGAACAGTAAGTGCAGGTGTTACGGGTTTCGCGGGTGCGCAGCAGCTTGTACTGCCGTGTTTCCGCGAGTGCTAAACCGGGCGCAAAGCCCAGCGCCGCTGCCGTGGTTCCTGCCATACCGCCAGCGCAGATCTTAAAGAACTGCCTTCTGCTGACCTGCATGGTTCGCTCCTTGTTTCGACATTGTCACGTATAGTTATTTGCTTTGCGGTAAGGGCCGCAAAGGTTCAGAATTGGGGGTAATTTCCCTCGTTCCCGAAGGGATATAAACAGAATACCACATTGTGTGTATGCCTGTTCCAATACGGTTAAGACAAAGTGAACAAGAAGCCTCTTGAACAAATCGAAAATGTGACAGATATCACAGGTTATCGCCAGGTGTCGCTCTGGAAGCGCCAAAATTTGCAACATCCTCAGCCAGACGAGTTAGCTGAAGAGGTACCCGTTGCGCTGGTTTATAATGGCATCTCGCACGTGGTGATGATGGCGACGCCGAAAGACCTGGCGCAGTTCGCCGTCGGCTTTTCCTTATCCGAAGGGATTATCGAAAACCGGGGCGAGATTTATGGTATGGACGTCGTTCAGGCCTGTAACGGCCTGGAAGTGCAAATCGAACTCTCCAGCCGCCGCTTTATGGGGCTGAAAGAGCGCCGTCGCGCGCTGGCCGGACGCACCGGCTGCGGCGTATGCGGCGTTGAGCAGCTCAACGATATCGGGAAGCCCGTGCAGCCGCTGCCCTTTACCCAGACGTTCGATCTGGCGAATCTCGATCGCGCGCTGGCTCACCTGCATGATTTTCAGCCGATAGGCCGCCTTACCGGCTGTACTCACGCCGCGGCCTGGGTAAGTCCTTCCGGCGAGCTCGCGGGCGGCTATGAAGACGTGGGTCGCCACGTGGCGCTGGACAAGCTCCTGGGACACCGCGCGGAATCAGAAGGCGCCTGGCAGAACGGCGCGGCGCTGGTCTCCAGCCGCGCCAGCTATGAAATGGTGCAGAAGGCGGCCATGTGCGGGGTGGAAATCCTCTTTGCGGTCTCTGCCGCGACCACGCTGGCGGTTGACGTCGCCGAGCGCTGCAACCTGACGCTGGTGGGCTTCTGCAAGCCGGGCAGGGCGACCGTTTACACGCATCCGCAGCGGTTAATTGCGGGTTAAATTTAAGTCAGTTTTTTTGAATGATGACAACAAATCCTTCCGCTTTTGGTTTGGCGATGTGAGGGCTACTATTTATCACATCAAGGCACGGCGCCTTATTCAAACAACTAACGTAAAGGGTTTATATCATGAAAAGCATCAAAACTTTTGTCGCAGTTATCGCTCTGGCCGCTTCTTTTGGTTCTTTCGCTGCGGAAACCGTGACCGCGACCGCCGCAACGATGGACGGTGCGGAAGCGAAAATCGCCGCTCAGGCCCAGGCCGCTGGCGCTTCATCTTACAAAATTACCGAAGCGTTTACCGGTAACCGCGTGCACATGACTGCGGAACTGAATAAATAAGCGTAAAGCTACTGTCGAAAGAGCGCCCAAGGGGCGCTTTTTTTGTGTCTGAAGGTATGTTTATTTCATTGTTAATTAAGCCTTTTTATCCGGTGGTCCGCTTATTGCAACACGACGAACAGTCGACAATAAAAGGTCCCCCACTATGCCGCTGTTCTATCAAAACCCCGTGATTCATGCCGATTACGCCGATCCCGATGTCATTCGCACAGGCGATGATTTCTGGATGGTGGCTTCCAGTTTCCATCAATTGCCCGGCTTACCGCTTCTCCACTCTCGCGATCTCATCCACTGGCAAATCGTTAACCATATTGTTAAACGCCTGCCTTCGCCTGAATACGACAGCGTTCAGCCGGGAAAGGGGATTTGGGCGCCCTCCATTCGTTTCCATGGGGGCCTGTTCTGGGTTTTCTACAGTTTGCCCGACGAGGGTATTTTTGTTTCCCACGCCCGGGATCCGCGAGGCGAGTGGAGCGAACCCTATTGCCTGAACGCTTCCCCTGGCTGGATAGACCCTTGTCCGTTCTGGGACGATGATGGACGGGCCTGGCTGATTCACGCTTTCGCTTTCAGCCGCAGCGGGGTGAAAAACAAGCTCCAGATTTTTGAAATGGCGCCGGATGCATCCCGGCTGTTGGATAACGGCCGGATCGTTGTTGACGGAACGCCCTCCCATCCCACTCTGGAAGGCCCCAAATTATATAAGCGCAACGGCGAATACTGGATATTCGCTCCGGCCGGAGGCGTCAAGCGAGGCTGGCAAACGGTCATGCGCGCCCCGAGGCTATCTGGTCCATGGCAAAGTCGCGATGTTCTGCATCAGGGAGATTCACCGATAAATGGCCCTCATCAGGGGGCGTGGGTTGAACTGGAGAACGGTGAAAACTGGTTTTTCCACTTTCAGGATAAAGGCGTGTACGGCCGCATAGTGCATCTTCAGCCGCTGAGCTGGCGGGCTGACGGCTGGCCGCAAATTGGGCAACGCCTTGACGATCACGGTAAGGGGCAGCCCGTAAGCCTCCATCGCTTACCCGCGCTGCCTCTTGCTCCATGTTGTTTGCAGACCAGCGACGATTTCCCGTGCGGCCAGCCCGGCCTTCAATGGCAATGGCAGGCAAACCCCCAGCGCCGCTGGCTAATGCCGCATGCGCAAGGGCTACGCTTGCGCTGCGCGCCGACCGCTTCCGATATCAGCCTGTATCGTTTACCTCAATTGCTGCTACAAAAATTTCCCGCTGAACGTTTTCACGTGCAGACAGCGGTTCATCCGATGTTTTCTCAGGATGGCGATGAAGCGGGAGTCGCGATTTACGGCCAACGCTTTGCCGCACTGCGCGTGAGGTACTGCGCGCCGAATCTTCAGCTATCGCTGTGCCACGGATGGATAGACGATCGCGGTGAAACGCATCAAGAAGCCATCGAACTTGAGGCGATCGCCTGTTGCAACGAGATTGCGCTGGGGTTCCGGGTGGACTACGACGGGATAGTCCGCTTTCGTTATCGGTTTACGCAGCGTGAATGGCAGCAGGTGACGCCGTCGTTTTCCGCCGGTGCGGGAAAATGGATCGGCGCGCGTATGGGCATTTACGCGCGTGGCGCGCATGAAAACGCCGGCGGCAGCGCCGTTTTCTCACCGTTTATCGTGCGTTTGCAGTAAGCCTGACGGCGATATGAGAAGGGCAGCTTCGCTGCCCTTGCGGGGTTTAATCGAAGTAATAGCGAATGCCGAGGCGGAATCTCACCTGATCGTCATGATTCTGATCCTGATCGAGCCAGGCCACTTCCGCATAGGGAAGCCAGTGTTTATCGACGCGGTAGCGCGCCACAATGCTTGGCTCCCAGTGGGTTTTCTGCCCGTTAGAGGCATTGAAGTCGTTTGTGTTGACGAAGAACTCCGGGTTGAACTGAAGCCACAGTTTCTCAGTCGCCTGGTAATTAAGGTACAGGTCGAACTGATGGCTGTCGTTGTAATCCATATAGCCGTTGTAATCGCGATCTTTATGGGTCATATGGTTATAGCGGTAGCGGCGGCTAAAACTTAAAGATTTACTGATTTTATAATCGAGGCTGATATAAGGCGCCAGCTTCGTTCCTTTACTATCAATATCGGTTAATCCGCCCGGCGTCAGCGTCCATTTTTCATTAAGCGGGATCGGATACCAGCCTTCAAACTCCTGAAAGGAGCTTTTCATTTGATTAAAATCTTGTCCGAGGTCGTACATGGCGGAGGCCAGAACACCGGCGCCATTATCAAATATATGACCCAGACCTATTTTATACTGATTTTTCTCAGAAGCCGTAGTATGCGCGTAGCGATTATCAACCCAGGTTGCCGCGGCAAGCGTATTTAGCGTAAAACAGGACAGCGGGATGCCGATCAATAGCGTGCGTAATGTTTTCATTTTAATTCCTGTAGGATTTATTAAGTGCCATGATTTCTGGAGAGAAATAAAAGACACTTATTAAATAGCAATTGCTGTGCCAGAATATAAAGTTCTTAAAATACATGACGTTGCTTTAATGTGTTGAGCGTTAATTAGACACTGACTGATTTTTTATTTGCGTCGATACATATCACGAGTAAGAGGACGGCTCCCTTTTATTAAAGGGAGCCAGGAGATGGGTTAAATTATGCCAATACCCGCAGCGGCAAAGCCGAAGACAATTAGCATAATTAACACCTTATTGGGGCTGACCTTTTTATTGAGCAGCTTCAGGCAGCCCAGGACTAAAAGCAGAGGAATTAACCCGACGCAAATTTTGTCGAGGATCTCCTGCAGTACAAAGGGCTGCCCGGCGATGGTGGTTTTAAAGGTGGTGGTAAACTTCACCATGCTGGCGCTCATCGCCCCCACCATCATTAAACCCATAATTGATGAGGCTTTGGTGATACAGCTCAGCAGCCCGGACTGCGTCGCTTCGGCGATATACTTCGAGCCTAAACGGTAACCCATGACGCCGCCGTAATAGCGCAGCAGATAGCTGGGAATATTGTAAATCAGCAAGAACAGCAGCGGCCCCAGTGGATTACCCTGCGACGCCAGGCCAATGGCAATCCCGGTGGCGATAATACGCAGCACGCCGTAGAAGAAGGAATCACCGACCCCGGCAAATGGCCCCATTAAGGCCACTTTGATGCCGTTAATACTGGAGGTATCAAAGTTCGGGTTGGCGGCATTCTCTTTTTCCATCGACAGCGTCAGGCCCATAATAAAGGGCGCCAGATGCTGGTTGGTATTGAAGAACTGGCTGTTTCGCTTAAGCGACTCAAGATAACGGTGCGGGTCGTTGGCGTAGATTTTCTTCAGCATTGGCGCCAGCGCCCAGCCGTAGCTTAATCCCTCCATACGGGTGAAGTTCATCGACCCCAGCAGCGGAAACTGGCGGATAAAAAGCTGACGAAAAAGCTTTTTCTCGCTTTTATCATCGGCGTAAGCGCTAACGCTTTGTGTCTGGATATCAGTCATTGAAGAACCCATCCTTATCGTCAACTGAGGCGGACGCGGCCGCCGTTGCCGTTTGTTTATTCGCTTTAAGCTGATTGAATTCGTTAAAGCACAGATAGACCGCTACCGAGGCTGCAATAATCGCAATCCCCATAATCGGCAATTGCAGATAGGCCGCCATAGCGAAACCGATAAAGAAGAAGGCGGCGATGTTACGGTTCCACAGCGCCTTCAGCAGAATGGCGAACCCGAGCGCCGGAAGAATGCCGCCAACCGCCGTCATGCCGCGCATGACCGTACCCGGAATGCTCTCGACCAGGCTGCGGATGACCTCGGTGCCGAAGAGCACGCCAAAAAAGGCGATCAGGGCGAAGGGGATGCCGTAAAAGAAGGTCATACCGAGCGTCAAACCCAGCGCCGCACGGTCACGCCCCTGTTCCAGTAGCGCATCGTATTTTTCAACCAGAGCGGTATAGACCAGCTTCAGCACCTGATAAACAAAGACTGCCAGCAGGCTGATAGGCAGCGCCAGCGCAACGGCCACCGGCGGCTCCGCGTGGGTCAGAATCGTAAAAGCGGTTGCCAGTACTGACCCCACCGCAAGGTCGGCAGGAACCGAGCCGCCGATGGTGATGGTGCCAAGGAAAATCAGCTCCAGCGTGGCGCCGATAATAATGCCCTGTTGCAGGTCTCCCAGCGCCAGCCCCACCAGCGCGCCGCAGATGAGCGGACGTTCAATCAGCGGTTGACCCAGCGTATGGTCGGCGGTTTTCACCAGAAACATAATGACAGCAACAAGAATTGCGGAAGTTAACATAGCGACCTCGCTTAACTGGCGGCGTTATCCAGCATCTCAATCAGGTTTTTCACCGGATGAGATGGCAGGACCTGGTATTCAACGGCAACGCCGCGGTCGGCGATAGCGTGGAAATCCGCCACATCTTCCGGCGTCACGTAGACGGTATCGCTAATGCGCTTTTTCGCCGCCAGGTTGTCGGTGATGCGCCCGAAGTTAGCGACGTTCAGCGTTTTTATCCCCGGCGCCTGTTCGACGAGCCGACGGGCGTCGGCGGCATTGTTAACGATCACCATAATTTTCATGGCTTCTGAACGCGGGTCGTTAAGCACATCGCCCGCGTCCTTCACCGCCATAATGGCGCACTTTGCGGTATCGGGAGCCGCCATGCGCAGCGACATTTTCTGCACTTCGTTATTCACGATCTGGTCATTGGCGACCAGGATGCGGTTCACGCCCAGATGCTTGGTCCAGACCACGGCAACCTGTCCGTGGATTAAACGATCGTCAATACGTACTAAAGAAATCATGGTGTAGCTCCAGTTAGCAAAAGTAGGGTGTCCAGACGCGGGAAAGGCGAACCAGGGCTTCGAAATAGAAGTAATCGCCCCAGAGGTTAGGTTCGTTAATGCCCATATTGCGGCCAAAGTTATAAACGCCTTCGCGCAGCAGGCCGTCCTGCGCGTGGGCAAAGTAGCGCTCGCGTAAATTGCGCATCATCAGTTCGATAGCGTTGCCGTAGGCCGGACGCAGCGGGTCGGTGAGCGGTAATAGCTTCAGCAGTTCCGCCAGACCGCAGGCCGCGATCGCCGCCGCAGAGGTATCCCGGTACTGGTTATCTTCGGCGGTAAAAATCAGATCCCAGTAGCAGACAAAATCTTCCGGTAAGCGGTTAAGAAAATAGTGCGCCAGGCGGCGGGAGAGCTCGGGCTGCCAGGCATCGCCGGTGTGGGCGTATCCCAGCGCGAAACCATAAATTCCCCACGCCTGGCCGCGCGCCCAGCAGGAGCTGTCGCTGAATCCCTGGTGCGTATCGCCGCGCAGCGGCTGGCCGCTATGAACATCCATATAAAATGTATGGAAAGTAGAGGCGTCTTCACGCACCAGATAGCGTGCCGCCTGCGCCAGATGACGGCTGGCGGCCTCACGCCACCGTTGATTTCCGGTTTCGTTGGCGGCCCAAAATAGCAGCGGAACATTGAGATTGCAGTCGATGATCATCCGCCCCTGGCGCGCCGGGTCGTTTAAATCTCCCCAGGCCTGAATGACGCCCGCCGTGGCGTTAAAGCGGCGATAGAGCAGCTCGGCCGCGCGCAGGGCGAGTTCGCGTGCGCGCAGGTTGCCGGTGAGCTTCCAGGCGTTAACGCAGGAGAGGAGATAGAGAAAGCCCAGGTCGTGGGTATCCACTTTAATCTGCTTATCGAGACGTTCTTCAAAGCTATCGAGCAGGCTTTCCCCCACCGCCCGATATTTATCATCGCCGGTGACCTCCCAGGCGAGCCACAGCATGCCGGTCCAGAATCCCTCGGTCCAGTCGACTTTCTCTACGCTTTCATAGCGGCCCCGTGTCGCACTGGCGGCGGGAAAAGTTGCCGTAAAGCGCGGCAGCATGGCGTCGAGCTGCGTCAGCACTTCGCCGATTGCCGCGTTAAGCCAGGTATGATTTAACCTCGGCTGCGGCGAGAGATAGCGCGCATCAAGCGCTTCGAGTGCGATAGTCACGGGTTTCCCTCTTCGGCAAAAAAATCATCAATATTGTCCTGCGTTTTGTGCTGCGCAGCCTGGCGCGCCGCGATGATTTCCGGCAGCTGATTCATGTACTGCATCGCCCCGCTGGCGGCGGCGACGGCATCCTGAAGCCGCTGCGCGGTTTCGACGTGTTCCGACATGCAAAACTCCATCAGCATAATCAGGCTGGTGCCGCTGATGACGTGCGCGTGGGGATATTTGACCATCATCTGTACGGCGGTATTGTTGACGCTCCCGCCGGGCATATCGGTAAACAGCACCAGCTCATTGCCGCGACCGGCCGCCTGCCGGGCGATAGCGTCAAAGCGGATGGCCAGTTCAGCCGTTGACTCAATTTCACCGCAGTAGGCGCAGACGGGCGTGACGCCATGGTCGTCGCCAATCAGCAGATTTAATGCCGACACTATCCCTTCTGCGTAGCGGCCATGGGTTGCGATGTACATCTCTCGCATTGCATATTCCTTCATCTTTTCAGGTATCTGAAAAAGAAATAGCAATCAGCGTGCCATATTTTTATTTATATGTTTTTAAAGGATAAAAACGGTTTTTTGGACGCTTTTTGCAGTGTTGAATGGGCAATTTATTCAGTGTCGACAGGTTTGCCAGCCGACGCTGGCACGGGGGGTTAATGGTCGGGGTCAAAGGCGATCCACGGCTCCATGATTTCATAAATCATCAGCACTTCGGTAAGCGGCAAGGTGATATTGTATTTGCGGTTCAGGGCCTGGAAAAAGGTGTCGTGGACGGCGACAAACGCCTGCTGCGCCAGCGTCAGCTCCGCCTCTTCCCGGTGGCGCACGCCGTTGTTGACCATTACCCGCTCGATCATCAAGGCGATATGCATAAACAGATTGATGCGCAGATAGCTTTCAAAATGGATTTTGTAGAAGGCTTCATACTGCTTAATGACCGCTTCGACTTCATCAATAATCACCACCGGATTGAGGAAGTTAAGGCGACTGGCGACGCCTTCGACGGTAAACAGCTTGACCACTTCATCAATCATGGGCTCCAGGCCGCCTTCCATCAGCAGCCCGTTGAAGTAGTCGCGTTTTAACACCCGCGTCTTTTCTTTAATCAGCTGCTCTACGCTAAGTAGCGGAATATACCCGGCTTCCAGATCGGTGGTGGTAATGATCAACCGCGTGCCGTTCAGTGCCGGGTCGGCGTGGGCGATTTTCCACTTCAGGTCGTCATACTCCATCGTAATAATGTCGATCTCCTCCTGTGCCAGGAAGCGCTGAACGATATCCTTCAGCTTGCGGGAGATCCCTTCGCCGGAGATACAGGAGATAATGATTTTATTGCCCGGCAACACGCCCGCGTAGTAGCGCGTTTCCACCTCATACGCGCCTTTGGCGCTCTCAATAATCGCCTCCATTGACAGCTTATCCTGAATTTTGGCCGCAATATCCAGCGCCATGGCCGTACTGACGTTGTTGATAACCAACAGTTCGCCGTGCAGGTGGAGTTTAATCTCTTCGTAGATCTCTTTTAGCGACCCCATATCCACCAGAATAATCAGCCCCGCGCCTTGTTTAAGGCGGGAAACGTGGGCAATCAGCAGGTCGATGATCTCTCTGGTGGACGTCGCGTTCGCCATGTCGAAGGCTTTAAAGTAGTAGCCGCCGGTCAGCTGATTGGCGATCCCGGCGATGCTCGACGCCGTGGCGCGACCGTGGGACACGATAATGCCCTGAATCGGATCGTCTTCGCCAGCGAGGGTGTGAAAAGCGCAGCTTAGCAGCGGCTGAAGCAGGGGGAGCGGCTGCCGGGTGACATGTTTGCTCAGCAAAGCGAGGCACTCTTCGGCCAGCAGTCGTGCCTTAGCGGAAACATAATCGGAAATGGTTTGCAGTTCGCCTGGGTCGAGCGCTTCCTCCGGAGCATGCAGCGCATAGCTCAGGCAGAGCCAGACCGCCTTGCGGATCTCCGGGTGACAGGAGACGCCGGTCAGGCTCTCCAGCTCCTCCAGCGCGTGAACGGTGTTCTGCCAGATATAGCCGCTGTACAGCGACTCGGCGGAGACCGCGCCGCTGACGGTAGTCAGCAGCTGTTCTACTTTGCGATTCAGCAACAGCACGTTACCGCTGTGGCAAAAGTCGCGAAAAATCACCTCATCGCGCATCGCTTTGGGCAGCAGCTGGCTGACATTCAGCGTATCTTCATGCGCGCTGGCGGCAATACGGATTATTTCGCCGCCGGACGCGGGGCCGCGTAGCGTGATGACGTCAGCCTCACGATTCTCGCTCCAGGCGCTGGCGCACATCACTTTAATCTGATTTTTTAACTCGCCAATATTGCCGCGCACCGGGGAGGTGACCAGCTGATGCATCAGCTGATTATCGAGATGGATATCCCGACGCAGGCTGCGAGCTTCCTGCTGCAAAAAGTGGCTGACCTGAGCGACGCGCTCGGTCAGCGGGCGCGAAATATAGTTGGGCAGCGTGACGCGCACCGGGATGCGGCGACGGAAGGTGTTAAGCAGGACGGTATCGATATTTTCCGTAGTGGCGAAGATAAAGCGCAGCGACGCCGGATGGCGCGTACGGTTATCGCCAAGACGGTAGAAATACCCTTTATCCATAAACAGAAACAGCTTTTCCTGGTTCTCTGCCGAGAGACGATGCACTTCATCGAGAAACAGAAATCCGCCATCGGCGTCATCAAAGGCGCCGCGTTTCTCGCGGTCAGCGCCGGTGAAAGCGCCGCGGGTATAGCCGAAAAGGGTTGCTGAAAGCAGCTCCGGATTGTTGGCGTAATCGGCGCAGTTAAGCTCAACGAAGGGTTTGTCCGCTGCGATAACCCCGCGCTCGAGAGCGTACTGATAAATCAGCATCGCCAGATGGCTTTTGCCGACGCCGCTCTCCCCGGAGAGCAGGACAGGCAAACCGTCACCGGGATAGTCCACCGCCGAGCGGCACAGCGCGACGGCGTCGGCCAGGCTCCCGTGCGCGCCAATCAGCGGCTGAAAGGCGTCGTGCTTTTTCGACACTATGCGAGATGGCTGAGTCTTTTCCCCACCGTTTTGCTGCACATAGAAGCGCACCGGACGGGTGTTTTCTTTACGCAGGTAACCGTCATCGCACAGCCTGTTGAGGTAATGGCTGATAACGCTGCGGTTAACCTGCATAAAGTCCGCACAGTCCTGAGCCGTGAATCCTGCGGGTTTCCGTGCGTAGTGGGTGACTATTTTCTGGAATAATTTTTCTTTTGCCGACAGCGCCATTCTTCAATGCCCCGGATAGAGTAGAAAATAGCGTCGATTTAATTTCGACACTAGACACTACTGCTTTTATTAGACACTGAGTACTTTCTACGGCATTAGATAAAAATGAAACCATGTTTTGATTAGAATGTGATGGAGATCGCCACAGATTTTATAGGATGTAAAAGCAGGCGACGCTCTTGCGAACGCCAGAAGAGCGCTGTTGCCCGAACCGCGTGATACGCGAGCCGTGAACCTTCCTGACGCAAAAAAATGCGCTATTTATCACATTTCTGTCTTTTCATCATCGCTGGGTTTATGGGAGAAAACAGGCAGCCCACCCGCGCAATTATCGCTTCAAGCAACTTAATGATCTTAAAGAAAATAAAAAGATAATTGTTAAGGCGATCTCATTTTATAAAAGAGATATGCATCACAAAAAATGAGTAAATAAACCCACTGTCAATATTAGGCTCGGAGGAATTTATCAGCATATTGTGATCTCTATTGCAAATAACGGTCTTGAACTCAGGGAAAAATGTGGGCAAGCAAAGCAACGGAGACAGGCAATGAAAATTGGCATGGTTATTAGCGGCGGCGATGTTTCTGGAATTAATAATTTTATATTCCAGATAGCCAGACTGGCGAGTGCCGATATCACCCTTTTTAATGGCGGAATACCCGGACTGCTGGATAAAAATCATCACGAAGTCGCCTGGCGCGATCTGGTTGATTTCTCCATTGCCTCTATTCCGATCATCACCTCCGGGCGAACCAGCCGCAGGCTGCTGCGCAGTGAATATGAAACCATAGCTAAAAAAATTAAATCACTGCGCATTGATGTGCTGATTATGGCCGGCGGCGACGGCAGCCTGCAGTTTCTCAATACGCTGAGCGAATTTGATATTAACTGCTTTGGCGTCGGAATGACTATCGATAATGATGTGTACGGCAGCGATTATACCATTGGTTTTTCCACCGCCTGCGAGCAGATTATTAAGGAAGTTTCCCGGTTAAGAAATACCGGAAGAGCATTACCGGGCCGCGTCTTTATGGTCGAAATATTAGGAGGCTATTGTGGAGAGTTAACGCTGCAATCCGCGATTAAATCGAATGCTGATATCGCCCTGATTCCGGAATCGCAGATGCCGTTAGAAACGCTGGCCGAGCGGGTGAAGCATAAGCTGACACAGCAGAACAGCGTGGTGATCCTGTGCTCTGAAGGCTACACCAGGGAGTATTCTCCCGGCTTTCAGGGGGCCATTGATACCATGATTAAGCAGCTTGAACCGCAAATTGGCGTGCGTATTCGTAAAACCATCGTAGGCTACGGTTTGCGTAATGGCGATCCGACCTGCGAAGAAATTTACCAGGGCACGATTATGGCCAGTGAAGTGGTTCGCTGTATTCAGTCAGGGATGAAAAATAAAGCCATCATAATTAATTCAAGCAACAAACCTATTCCGATTGATTTAGTTAGTATGAAAAAACGTCTGGTCGACACTGAAGGACATCATTATAAACTTGCCAAACAACTCAATATTATTTGAGGAGACCCTACATGCTGAAAATTCTATGCGTATGTGGCTGCGGCCTCGGTTCAAGCTTTGCCATTGAAATGACGGCGAAGGCAGTTTTAAAGAAGCTGGAGATTCCCGCACAGATTGAACATACCACTATTTCCGAAGCCGGGGCGTTTAAATCAGATATGATTCTGACGCAAAAAACCTTCGCCGATATATTAACGGCGGACGCCAGTGCGGAAGAAATTAAACGCGTGGTGGTACTGCATAAGCTCACCGATAAAGATGAGATTGAAGCTAAGATCGTCGCATTCTTAAAAGAGCGTAACCTGAAGGTAGCGGACTATGAATAGCTTTGTAGAGTTTATCGTTAAAGATTTACTCGGCCAGGCTTCAATATTAATTGCATTTATTGCGATGCTGGGCCTGATTCTGCAAAAAAAATCAGCGGGCAAAACGGCGGAGGGGACGTTTAAAACGCTGCTCGGTTTCTTAATTATGATGGCCGGCATCAACATTATTGTCGCCACGCTAACGTTCCTTAACGATATCTTCACGCAGGGATTCGGCATGAAAGGCTACATTACCGATGTCGCCGCCATCGCCGGATTAGCCAACCGTGAATTAGGTTCCGAAGTCGCGCTGACCCTGATGGTGATTTTTGCCGTCAACATCATTATCGCCCGCCTGACGCCGCTGAAATATATCTTTCTGACCGGCCAGGCGCTGCTGTGGATGGCGACCATCGGCGCGGTGATTGGCTATAAAGCCGGGCTGACCGGACTGCCGCTGATTTTAACCGGCGGTATTTTCGGCGGCGTGATGGCGGTACTGATGCCCGCCCTGGCGCAGCCGGTCGTCAGGCGCATCACCGGTTCCGATGACGTGGCGCTGGGGCATTTCTGCACTATCGGCTATCTGGTGCAGGCGGCGGTGGCTAAAGTGGTGGGTAAAGGTTCCCGCTCAACGGAAGATCTTGAATTACCGGATAACTTTAAGTTCCTCCAGGACACCTATCTCGCGATGGCGGTGGTGATGGTGCCGATGTATCTCATTCCCGCGATTGCGGCGGGCCCGGAATATATCGCTCAGTTCTCCAACGGCATTAACTACCTGATGTACGCCTTTATGCAGTCCATTCAGTTTGTGGCGGGGGTATTCGTTCTTTACAGCGGCGTGCGCCTGTTGCTCAACGAGCTGGTGCCGGCATTTCGCGGGATTGCGATGCGCATTGTCCCGGACGCTAAGCCTGCGCTCGATTGCCCGGTGCTGTTCCCGTATGCGCCCAATGCGGTGATCGTCGGCTTCCTGGCGACGACCGTCGGCTCCATCATCGGCATGCTGGTGTTCCCGATGTTTGGCCTGGCGATGATCCTGCCCGGTCTGTTAACCAACTTTTTTGCCGGCGGTACGGCGGGCGTCTTCGGTAACGCGCTGGGCGGCCGCCGCGGGGCGATGATTGGCGGCGTCATTCACGGCCTGTTTATCACCTTCCTGCCCGCCATTTTGGTACCGATGCTGGAAAGCTACGGTTTTACCGGCGTCACCTTCAGCGATTCGGACGTGATTAGTTCCGGTCTGGTATTAGGCCACGCCTTCCAGAACAACTGGCTTTTTGTCGCCTTGTTCATTGTTTTTGTTGCCGCACTGGCATGGTTCGTAAACGGTAAATCAGCGAAGCCGAAAGGGGAAAATGTTCATGAGTCTGTATAACTTCAACGCTATTCTGAAAATTGCGCAGGAAAGAGATTTTAAAGCCATTGGCTCATTTAATTTGCACTGTATTGAAATGCTGCCCGCCTTTTTTAAAGCGGCGCAACAAAGCGATAGCCCATTAATGATTCAAATCTCTACCGGGACGGCGGAATATCTCGGCTATCGTTTACTGGTGGATGCGGTTCGTTCATTAGCGGAAAGTGAAAACGTGCCGACCTGCCTGCACCTGGATCACTGCTCTGATATCAGCGCCATTGAAACGGCCATGGATGCCGGATTTTCATCGGTGATGTACGACGGCTCCCATCTGGATCTGGAAGAGAATATTGGCAATACCCGCATCGTGGTGGAAATGGCGCGCCCGCGGAATATCACGGTAGAAGGCGAGCTGGGGGCGATCGGCGGATCGGAAGATGGCAAAGCCGTGGCCGCGGAGGATATCTGCTTCACCACGGTGGAGGACGCCAAACGCTTTGTGGAGGAGACGCAGGTGGATATGCTGGCGGTCTCCGTGGGCACGGTGCACGGCCTGTATACCGGTAAGGCGCAAATTCAGCACCAGCGGCTGAAAGAGATTAGCGCCGCGACCGGCGTGCCGTTAGTGCTGCACGGCGGCACCGGCGTCAGCGATGAAGATATGCGCCTGGCCGTCACTGAAGGTATCAACAAGGTGAATGTCGGCACTGAAATGAATGTGCAGTGGGTCGATCAATGTAAAAGCACGTTTGAAAAAGGCAAAGTGAACGACAGCGTGCGCAAATTTTTAATTCCGGCGAATAACGCGGTCACCCATGTATTAATGGAAAAAATCGCTCTGTTTAAATAAACGCATATTTTTAAACCGTATTCCGTTGCCCTGCTGTCCGTCGGGGAGGAGCTCGCTATGTTTGAATCTTTGAAAACGCTGTGGAAAAAAGAGAATCAACCCCCGCAGGATTATGACGAACAGTCTCGCCAGCTGGCGGGGGAAATTGCCAGGCTGGAAGGCGAGTTACGGGGCAACCCGGCTAATGGCGAAGTGCAGAAAGCATTAATGCTGATATATAACCGGGCGCTGTCGGTCTATGCCAAAAGTCATACGCATCGCGAGGAAATCGATGCGCTTTTTATGCGCATTGATGAGTTACGTAACATTATTCGCCATAATATATAGGAAGTGATAATGACGATAAAAGAACTGCTGATTGAGGCCGATGCGATTCAGGTCGGCGTCACGGAGTCCGACTGGCAGAAGGTGATCCAGCTGGCGGCCAGCCCGCTGGTTGCAAAAGGCTATATCTCGGCAGATTACGGCCAGGCGGTGATCGATAATACCCTGCATCATGGCGCCTATTACGTGTTTGATGAAGGTGTCGCCATCCCTCACGCCAGGCCGGAATGTGGCGTCAAACGCAACTGCTTCAGCCTTGTGGTGTTGAATAAGCCGATTCAATTTGCCGATAGCGAGAAGGCGGATATCGTCATTATGTTCGGCGCGCAGGACAGCAATGCTCATATTGAAGAGGGGATTCGGGCGATTGTCGCTCTGCTTGATAATAACGAGACCATGGCGAAGCTGCGGGCCGCCAGCAGCAGAGAGGAGGTCGTCGCGTTGTTATGAACAGACATCTCACACCCGGCTGCAAAACGGTGATTTTAATTAACGGTATTCCCGCATCGGGTAAAAGCACCGTCACCCGGCAGCTATCGGCAGCGTTTAATCTGCCGCAGCTGACCATCGACGGTATTAAAGAGCCGTTTATGGCGTGCTTTACCGGGATCGACCGGACCTTCAACCGGCAGCTGGGCTGCGCCGCGTATGAAGTCATCTGGTCGATCGTCGGCCAGTCGCCGGCAGGCTGTATCTGGCTTATTGACGCCTGGTTTGGCTTTCAACCGCGCGACACGCTACAGCAGCTGCTGCAACACGCGGGCGTTGAGAAAGTGCTGGAGGTCTGGAACCACATCTCGCCTGAGCTTGCGGTGTCGCGCTATGCCAGCCGGTTGCAGGATCGTAAGCCGGGGCACCCGGGCGAGGAGTATCTTCCGGAACTGGCGCAGCTGGCGCAGCAGGCGGAACCGATGCGGCTGGGGCCGGTGTTCACCGTGGATCAGCACAAGCCGCTGGATATGGCGTCCGCTACCCGTTGGATCGAAGCACAAATAGCGTAAGCCCTTAAGGGCAGCTGCCCGGCGGCGCTTTGCTGGCACGGCCTATAAAAATTGCATAACAACATGATGTTTCGCGTTTCGTAGGTCGGATCAGGCGACGCCCGCCATCCGCAGCAGCGCCGTCGCCACGGCGGCGGCGATAATTACCACGATCAGCGGCATCTTACGCCAGGCAAGGAACACCGCCAGGCCCACGCCCAGCACCCGCGCCATCCCGGCAAAATGTTCGCCTTCGTAAAAGGTGGTCGCCAGCGCCACGGAAAAGAGCAGCACCGTCGCCGCATCGGAAAGCAGCGCCTGGGCGCGCTCGGAAAACGCCAGCCGGCTGCCGAGCTTCGCCCCGCCTAAACGCATTAAGTAGGTGCCCAGCGAAAGAATCGCAATACCGGCGATAAATAGCGTCATATTGCCCATTATTTTTTCCTCGTCAGCAGGCCAAACAGCGACAGCAAAACCGGCAGGCCAACCGGTGCGAAAGGAACGGCGGCCAGCGACAGGGCCGCTCCGCTGCAGGCGCGGATCAGGGTGGTGCGGTTTTTAAAGGCCGGCACCACCAGCGCCAGCAGAATCGCCGGGAATACCGCATCGAGGCCAATGGTTTCCGGGGCCGGGAGCAGTTTGCCGACCCCCGCGCCCAGGAGCGCCCCCAACGGCCAGATCAGCGCCACGCCCAGACCGCACAGCCAGTAGGCGGCCCGCCGCTGCTCGGGGGTTTTCTGCGACAGACCAAACACCACGCTTTCATCGTTCATAATATGGCAGCCGAGGAAGCTGGCGGCGCGCTGGCCGACCAGGTCGCGAACCGTCACGCCGAAGGGAATATGCCGCGCGTTGACCAGCAAACCGGCCGCCGCTGCCGCCAGCGGGTTGCCGCCGCTGGCGACAATGCCGATAAACATAAACTCTGAGGCCCCCGCCAGGACGCAAACCGAAAGCACAAAGGGGACCCAAATCGGGAAGCCGTAGGCGACGGCCAGCGAGCCGTAGGACATCCCGACGATGCCTACCGCGAGGCAGACTAAAACAATTGCTCTGAGGGTGTCGCCTTTAAGCGTGGCGAAGTGTTGTTTCATACTCTTTAGCCATATCGAACGAATTTCCATTATAATGAACGCAACAGAATCGCATTTCAAGACGAACGAAACGTTCGTTATAAAAAACACGGAGGGCTGTATGACTCAGCCAATTAGCCTGATTGCCAAAAGCCTGGTGCGGGAACGCGCGCGCACCGGTCTTTCCCTTGCCGAAGTTGCGCGACGGGCGGGAATCGCCAAATCAACGTTATCGCAGCTGGAGTCCGGCAACGGTAACCCGAGCCTGGAAACCCTCTGGGCGCTGTGCGTGGCCCTCGATATCCCCTTTGCCCGGCTGCTGGAGCCGCAGGTGAATACCACCCAGGTGATCCGCCGCGGCGAGGGAACGAAAGTGATCGCCGAGCAGGCAAACTATCAGGCGATTTTACTGGCCGCCTGCCCGCCGGGCGCGCGGCGCGATATTTATCTCCTGCTGACCCAGCCGGGCGCGGACCGCATTTCCCACCCTCATCCGCCGGGTTCGGTGGAGCATATTATTGTCACCCAGGGGCGCGCGCGGGTCGGCCTGACGGAAGCGCCGGAAGAGCTGGGGGAGGGAGATTACATCTGCTATCCCGCCGATCGGGAGCACGTTTTCCAGGCGCTGGAGCCGGATACCCAGGCGCTGCTGGTCGCCGAGCAGAACTAGTCAGGCCCGACACTGGGCCTTCGGTGTGCCAAAAACAGGCGTCAGATAAAAGGGATTGTCAGGCGCGCGCGTTATGATTGATATCGCCATCGGCCGTTTTCTGCAGGGCAATAGCGATAGGGCAGGAGAGGTCGAGCTGCCGGGGATGATAGCCGCGCTGCAGCAGCCAGAACCATTCTCCACCGGCCGCTGGCTCCAGCCCCATATCGGTAAAACCTGCTCGCCGCAGCCTGGGTCGTAGCGACATCAGCGCGCCATCCACGCGCGCCCGGATATAAATCAGTTTACGGGCCGGCAGTCGGGAAATCTCGTCGACTATCTGTTGCGTTGATATATTCATCGTGACGTCCACCCGATCATCACAAATGGCAATTTCAACGGGGGCTGCACGAGTTTCCCTGGCGACCGGGATCTGCGCCGCGCCAAATTTTTCCTTTAGCAAGTTTATCCAACCGTCATCGCGGCTATCACCCGCGGTGAGCGGGACGGGGCGTGGATGCAAGGGTAATACGCCGAGGATAATGCTTTCACGCAGGCCGGATTGAAAGGGGGAGGGGACGTAATCTCTGAGCAACCCCGTTGAGTAAAAGCCCAGCCTCTGCGCCAGGCGCTGCGAGTGTGGATGGCTGGACACCATTTTGATGGTTAGCGTGCCCAGGCCAAGCCTGTTTGCGGCAAGACGCAAATATTCCCCCAGTTGGGTGGCTACGCCCCGGTTTCTGAAGGCGGGGTGCACCGCGAACATGGCCAGTTCGGCCGTCTGCTTATCCGCGTGGTGCCGCCATAAGGCGGCATGCCCGATGATGATGCCATTCTGTTCGGCTATCGCGCTGTGCCATTCGTCCCGGGCGTTGCGCCAGCCAATCAGGCTGGGCATATAGATATCAGGATAGACATAGCGATCGCCATAAACCGTGCGAAATAAGGCGCTGATGCCTTCGCCGTCTTGTCGCTGGAACGCTCGGATTTCAATCATTTCACCGCCTCCTGCGCGAGGTAGGCGCGTTTGTCGATCACCCGCTGCAGCTTACCTGTTCGGGTATTGCGGATAAGTTCCGCCTGGCTGCACCAGTGAACCTGAACGCACAGCTGGCCGGCAGCCTGTAGTTCTGCGAGAGCGTGATCCCTGGCGAGTAATTGACCGCAGAGCCTGTCGGCCTGCTGCCGGGTACCGGAAAAGGCGATACGTAAGCTCAAACGATCCCGGTTATCGGCGTGCTCCAGCATCAGCTGCCACTGCTGATGCCCCATCTCTTCCGTAATAAGGGCCGCTATTTCATCAGGAAATAGCGAGGCGTAGCCTACCCGCAAGCGGTGCCCGAGGCTACTGCGTCCCTGCAAAATAAACTTGCGATGTTTGCTTCCCGGAGGTTCACGCCAGGCGGCCAGATCGCCTACCGGATAGCGAATCAGCGGCATCAGCGTGCGCGTAAGGCTGGTGACCACCAGCATTCCGGAACGATTGATTTCGTCGATCGGCTCGCCCGTCGCTTCATCAATAATTTCCACGATAGTTTCGGGTTCAAAGACCCGATGCTCGTCCGCCAGGCAATCCGGCGTGCTGAGTCCGATAAGCCCGGCATCCACGCAGGCGCAGCCGATAGAAGCAATACGGGCGTTGGGAAAGGCGGCTTCCAGCAGCTGTAGCTGTTCAGTAAAAAGACTCTCGCTGCCGTAAAGGATGGTCTCGATACCGGGCAGACGGCGGTTTTTTCCAGCGAGCTCTGCCGCATATTGCAGCAGCATCGCCGGGACGCCCACCAGTACGTTGATATCGTGCTGGACGATCTGTTCGGTGAGGGTGTGCGGTTCAAGCGATCCGGTGAAAGGGTACTCGCATACCGGTATCGACATGTGCGAAAGCGCGCCGTGGATAAATAAGAAGCTCGCGTACAAATCACCGGCGAAAAATAAATTTGCCACGCGCGCGCCTGGCTTGAGCTGGCTGGAGAGGCTGCGGCCAAAACTGGTGACGAACGCACGCCACTCCTGGCGGGAAAAAACCGACAGCTTGCCGCCGCCGGTGGTGCCGCCGGTCTTAAAGACAATACCGTCCTCCACCGGCCCGGTGAGGACGGGCCAGTTTTTCAGGCCCTGGCTCCCCTCCCAGTAGCGTTCGGGATTGATAAGCGGCAGGTCCTTCAGCTGCCAGCCGCGGGCGGCGAGATGGCGATAGTGTTCGGCATAGAAAGGCGAGCGGCAGCGAACCCTCTCGACAAGCTGTTCGAGACCCGGTGGGTTTACGGCCATTTCGTCCGTTTGGGTGGGTTGCGGATCAAAGCGACCCATCATCTTTGCTGTTGTCATATTCAAATATCCTTATTGTGAGCCGATCGGCGCGGAGTGCGCTCAACGGCGTTTATCAATGACCAGCGGCGTCTTGCCGCTTTGCGGATGCCGTTCAAATTCGCTGAACGGGCGGCTGGTCACGGCTAACTCCAGCAAATGGGCGTCCAATGCCATTTTGAGCTCAGGGTCGGTGCAGACCCGCTGTTTGACGGTATCAATATTGCCGTCGGTGAAGATGTTGATGCATTCGAGCCCGCTGCGCGGATTATGTTGAAGAATCAATTGAACAGGAGCATCGGCGAGCGTTGCCAGCCGCTGGGGCTGAATAAACATCGTGCCGATACGCACCAGGCTGCCGTGGCGGCCTAAAAGTTCAAAGCGGGGGCTGGGGGCGCCGCAGGGGCATTCGCCCGGCAGCCAACGGCCCATATCGCCGATGTCATAACGAATCACCTTCTGACCTTCGCGGGCCGTCGAGGTAAAGAGCAGGCGGCCGGCATCGCCGGGCGCGACGGGCCGATCGTCGAGCGGGTCGACAATCTCCAGCCATTGAATATCCGTCATCAGGTGAAACACGCCATCCGGGCAATGCGTACAGGCATGTCCCAGCGGCCCGGCATCAACCGAACCATACAGCGCCGAGCGAATGGTTTTCACCCCGAAACCGTGAATATAGTCACGCTGGGCGACGCCCATATGTTCGCCGCCCAGCAGCAGTTTCTGAATACCGCCGTAGTCGCGCAGAATGGCCTCTTCTCGCGTAAAGAGCTGATACAGCGTGCTTGGCATACCAATGAGCGTGGTAACGCCCTGATTCACAATGGTTCGGGCGATCTCGTGATAGTCATCATCATGGGGGCCGCCCATGGGAAGATGGGTCACTTCAAGCATTTCCAGTAGGGTGAAAAAGCTGAGTAAACCACCGTAGAGATTGCCCGCGTACATCAGATTGAGCACTTTGTCGTGGGCGGGATCCAGCCCGGCGGCGAACATGCCTGCGGCGGCGGCCTGCATCTGGCGGCGATAGTCGCGATAGGTAAACCCGGCGAGTTTAGGCACGCCGCTGCTGCCGCCGCTGCGAAAGAAAAGCTGGGCGCTGGGCCGCATTGCGTGCTGTAAGAATGCCGTTTTATCCATAATCGGCTGCTGCGCCGTCAGCATCGGCGGCGGCGGGTTCGGATCGAGCGTGGCCTGCTGCGGCAGGACATCGGCATCCAGCGTCACGGTGACGCGGCGAGCCAGCTGACTTAAGGCGTAAACGCCGTCATGCGGTTCGCCGTGATAGCCGTCATGCATTTTACCGACGGGGGTAATTCGATTGACGCCGGCTGCCAGCAGCAGTTGGCTGAGGGGGATTCTGTCCCGATCGGCGACAACCAGCCCGCAGGTTTGCAGGTGGGTTCGCCAGGGGCGCAGCGTTTGCATCACTTTATTTTGCGGTAGCGGCCGCAGCAGGACGGTTCGGAACAGCGGTGAAGGCGTTATGGCCGAGGTGTGTTGCTGAATGATGCGCCAGCCATCTCCTGCCAGCAGAGCGTTGTCAGCCCCGGCAAATACGGTGTCCAGCTGCGCGAAGGCGACGGCGCGGGTGATATCCGCCGCCGCCTTTTCATCGGGCATTAACGGTTGCCACCGTACGTGACGGCGCCGCATGGCCTCCGCCAGTCTTTCGCCAATATCCTGCAATACCGCCGAATCATCGCTATCAACAAAAACGATTTGCGGGCTGGAACAGGCCTGCTGGTCAAAACAGCAAACGTCATCCGCCAGCGCGAGAAGGCTTTCTTCATTAACGGCATCCGGTTGTAGCCAGGCAAAGCTGATTTTATGTCCCCATGGGATCCAGCGACACCCGCCAGGGAGCTGTTGACGAATCGCCTCGAGGGCGGTATCGCCACCCCAGGCCGATATACCATCGGCGTGGGTAAGCAGTAGGGAAAGGCGCGTGGTTTCGACGGGAACCACGGCGACGAAGTTAGCCAACTGGTCCGTTAAATCGCAGTGGATAAACGCCCGTAGCAGATCGATTGTCATTCCTTGTTCGCTGGCGCTCGGGCGCAGCCAGTTAATATTCCCGACCAGCAGGCTCTCTATTATTGCGAAGAAGGGAAGCAGTTGCGCATTGGCTGGGGTGACATGCACCACGACGCCCAAAGGACGCCAGCCTTCAAACTGCGGTTCACGGTAGTTAATGCGGCGCACGGAAAAGGGGGTATCGCCCAGCTCATGCTCGAGTTTTTGGCGCAGCGCGTCCGGTTGGCAAAACTTTCTGACCTCTTCCCGATAAGCCGGGCCCAGTTGAGGAAGGAAAGCGTGGTCTTTTAGCTGTTCGATAAAACGCCCGGCGCAGGCAAGCACGGTTTCCGGACGCGGCGGTTGGCTCAGCGCGCTATCCAGCCCGCTCGTCAACATGGCGATGGCCTCTTCTGGCGTGAGCGAGGGATAGTTTTTTCCCTGAATGAGATACATATTAATTTCCCTTAATCAGTTCTGACGCCGCCAGTGCGCAGCTACGTGCTTTGCTATGGCTGGCCCGGCCCAGCAGCTCAAACCAATCGGTTGTCACACCGCATCCGCACTCTTCGGCGCGGTGCAATTGTGCAAGATCGCTCATGACCACGCTGTGCGCAGGGCAGGAGGTGATATAAGGCGACACAAACTGTATAAAACCGCGCTGCCCATAATCTTTCACCGCCAGAGAGGCGGTATCGCGGATCCAGGCGCGGGAATAAACGGGAATATGGAAATGGTGATGCGCGCATTCAATGTAGGGCACGCAGTGCTCCACGGAACCATAGCCGTCGCGGCATCGGCTATCGGGGATCCCGAGCTGTTGGGTCAGCCGCGCATAGAACGCGGATTTAGGGATTTCACGGTCGGCATGCGTTTTCCAGCCGCCGCCGAAAAAGGCCAGCGATTGATGATGAAGCTGGAGCGGCGGTAGCTGCATTTCTCGCATCCGTTCAAGTATGAACCACATAAATGCCGGGAAACCGAGGATTCGTACCGGTAACCCCTCTTCAGCAAACTCCTGTAAAGCGCGAATCACGCCGAAAGGGTCGAACTCATGCCCGCTCCCGGTGTGACGCAGCGCGTAAACGGCGCGTTTGACCGGCGCGTATTTACACAAGAACTGGTCGGTAAAAGAGGTGCCAAGCGTGATGATATCGGCGGGTTCGTAGCTGAGGAGCAGGTAGTTGCAGGGCGCATCGGGCGTTTCCCAGCCATAATGGCGGAAAATGCGATCGACCATTCCCTGGGCGGCTCCGATACTGCGCGCATCATAGCGCATTCGACTTTTCTGCCCGCTGGTACCGGAAGAGGTGAGTTCAAGCGCATCCTCACCGGAGCGGCCGATCGGCAGATTCTGTTTGAAATAGTCGGCAAAGATCGGCGGCAGCTGCGACCACGAATCTATATTGGCCGCATCTGCCGGAATATTGTGGCGGGCCAGCCACTGGCGGTAGCCCGGCGTATTCATAACATGAAATGCAACGATTTCACGCATGGCTTCATCAAAGAGCCGTTGTGAATCGCTATCTTCATGATAAGGGCTGTCGAGTGCGCAGAGGGCATCGACGCAGGATAAAGTGTCCATTTTATTCATCCTTAATAAAAAGTCGTCCGTGAGTGATTAATGGCCTGAAGCTGTTATTTTCGTTTTACTCCTCTTCTGCCTGGTGAATATATTAACGATAATGAATAATGCTGCCAGCATCGGAATAGTGGCCGCGATAATATATGCGCTGAGGCTGTCGCCGGCGCCAAATCCGGCCATTAATGCCCCCCCGAGGCTAAAAATAGCGACGGAAATCATGCCTGTCATTGCCGATACTGAACCTTTTCCATGCTCGCTGGAAAATAGCGTGAGGCGATACAGCGTGGCGTTGCAAATGCCCAGGCCAAAAGCATAAATAGCCATGCCGATAATCAGCGCAATAATATTTTGCCATATTAGCGTCATGACCAGCGCCAGCATTATGCCGATAAATATGGGAGAGAGTGAAAAGTATAATAACTGCTCCGGCTTAAATTTTTCAGCGGTAAAGTTAAGGACGATATTCCCCGCAATCAACGCCGCAAAAACAGGTAATTGCCATAGCGCGTACTCCAGCATACTCATTTGCAGATGATGCACCAGCAGCAGCGGGGAGAGCGCGATCCACGCCATCAGCGGCAGCCCGACGAGGCCAAGCGCAACGCTGCCGGATATACAGCGTGGGTTCGTAAGCAAATCGCCATAAGCGCGCGCAAGGGTTTTTACCTCGAGCGGCTGACATTCAATTTTACTGCCATCCTCGCGTACGACGCCGATCGTCTCCGGCATCCAGCGTAGCAAACCGAACCAGGTGAGCGCCGCCATCAACGCGATAGCAATAAAAAGCGTGCGCCATGACAGGTAAGCAAGCACAACGCTACCGACCAAAGGGCCAAACAGCGGCGACAGCAGCGCGATATTGGCAAACAGGGCAATTAAGCGGATCGCATCCGATTCGTTGAATGCTTCCTGCAGGGCCGGATAGCTCACTACCACCACAAACCCCAAACCTATTCCCTGAATAAACCGCAGGAGAGTAAAAACCTGGATATTGTCTACCCATGGCGTGGCCAGGCAGGAAACAGAAAAAAGCGCACAGCCGATGAGTAATAAAGGCCTGCGGCCAAATCTATCCGACGCCGGTCCAATAAGCCACTGAAAGCTGACGCCGCCAAGTAAATAGGCATTAAGTGACCACGGTACGTAATGCGGTTGAGCATTTAAATCTTTAATAACCGTTAGCATTCCCGGCATTACTACATCGCTGGCGACATAAGTTAACAGCTCGAATGTTGAAAGAAATAAACAAAAAAATAAAGCGTGCCGTGAAGAAACAGGCAGTAGTGAGTTATACATAAAACCCTGTTATTAACATATTCCATTATTTTGCTTTTATATCACTCCCTCTTTTTAAAAACTTTTATCAAGTGATTCTTAGTTGATAAATATCAATGAACAGACCGTGTTCATGTTTGTTTTAACTGCGAATTATAATTCCGATACATACTTCATATTTTAATTAAAAATAAATCGAATGATTTATGGGGATTAAATGTGCGTTTTCCAGACGCTGCGTTATTTTTCCAGGGGTGAGCGATTAAGTCATTCATCTATCAACCATATGATTTGTATAGGGTAAACCTGTCGGATTCAAATATATTCAGCTTGGTGAATCACAGCGTATCTTCGTCTCTTTCTTATGAGGAAGGGGGCGTTTAATTTACCGCCACATTGAATAAACGGTCTTGCTGCCTCTCATTTCTTTGTGACGTATCATCAGGCGCCGAGGGCCGCGGTGTTCAGGTATTGCCGCGCGGCGTCGCTCTTGCTGGACGCCATGCCCGTATTGCGGGACACTAGCCGCATTCTCCCGCGAAGACAGGGATACTTATGTCGCTGAAAGCCATTGCTAAAGAACTTGGGATCTCGGTAACGACCGTCAGCCGTGCGCTAAACGGCTATGATGACGTGTCGCAGGAGACGCGCGCCCGCGTGGAGGCCGAAGCCCAGCGCCGTGGATATCGGCCAAATACCTTCGCCCGCCGCCTGAAAATGGGCAAAATTGACGCCGTTGGCCTCGTTTTCCCCGTGCGTCCCGCGCCGTTGAATAACAACGTCTTTCTCGAAATGGTGGGAGAAATCAGTCACGAGCTGGCGCGCTATGAGATTGATTTACTGCTGATTGCCGACGATGAGCAGGCCGATAAGCACGGCTATATGCGTATGGTGCAGAGTCGTCGCGTCGATGCGCTGATCGTGGCCCATACCCTGGACGACGACCCGCGCCTGATTCAGCTGCTCTCTTCCGGCTTTCCTTTTCTCGCCCTGGGGCGCAGCCGCCTGCCGCAGCCCTACGCCTGGTTTGATTTCGATAACCAGGCGGGAACGTACCGCGCCACCCGTCATCTGATTCGCCAGGGGCATCAGCGCATCGCGCTGCTGAGCGAAAATAACAATCAGGCGTTTATTACCCAGCGCCGCAACGGTTACCTACAGGCGCTGCGCGAAGCGGGCCTGGCGGAAACCTGGCTGCGCAGCGTACCGCCCACCCGCCGCGGCGGGTTTCAGGCAACGATGGAGCTGCTGCGCTTGCCTGAACCGCCAACGGCGATTGTCACCGATTGCAACACCCACGGCGACGGCGCGGCGATGGCCCTGGCTCAGCTCGGACGCCTCACCGGCGCCGATCGCGTCTCGCTGGTGGTTTACGACGGCTTGCCGCAGGACAGCATCATCGAAACCCCGGTGGGCGCGGTGGTTCAGTCCACCCGGCAGGGCGTGGGCCGCCAGATAGCCACCATGGTCCGCCGCTTAATCGCCGGCGAGGATCTCGCCTCTCTCCAGGTGCTCTGGCAGCCTGAATTTATTCCCGGCGAAACCGCCTGATTCTCCTCCCGTCAGATTAATTTCCTGAACTCGATCACGGATCCGAAACGTTTTGGTTGGCACCCGAAACGTTTCGGATCAACAGTAAGGCATTCCTTGTTGTGGAGATGTCTCATGTCTGATTCGATTTTACGCCTGCAAAGCGCAGCGGCCGATGTGGTGATAAAAACTCGTCCGTTCGCCGAAATTATCTACTGGGGGCCACATTTAAGCCACTTTTCGCCGCAGGATGCGGCCAGCATCGCCCGCGCGGTGGCCAATGGCCGCCTCGACGTCGATTCCCCGGTAACCTTAATGGCCGAACTGGGCCACGGTCTGTTTGGCGCGCCGGGCATTGAAGGCCACCGCCAGGGGCTGGACGCCTCACCGATATTTACCACGACCGAGGTGGTGCAGGATGGGCAGAATTTAACCCTTCTCAGCGAAGACGCGCAGGCGGGCCTGCGGCTGTGCAGTGAAATTCAGCTTGATAGCAGCGGCGTGCTCAGCGTTCGTCATGGTTTAACCAACCTGCGCCCGCAGCCGTGGCAGGTGGACCGCCTGGCGGTCACGCTGCCGGTCGCCGAGCGCGCCCGCGAAGTCATGGCCTTTCATGGCCGCTGGATCCGCGAATTCCAGCCCCATCGTCTGACCCTTGAACACGACAGCTTTGTGCTGGAAAACCGTCGTGGACGCACTTCTCACGAACATTTTCCAGCGCTGATTACCGGCAGTCGCGCTTTTAGCGAGATGCAGGGCGAAGTGTGGGGTGTGCATTTGGGCTGGAGCGGTAACCACCGCCTGCGGGCGGAAGTGAAAACCGACGGTCGCCGCTACCTGCAGGCGGAAGCGCTCTATCTGGCGGGAGAAATGGCGCTGGCGGAAGGGGAAACGCTGTGGACGCCGAACCTCTACGCCAGCTATTCGGCGCAGGGGCTGAACGGCATGAGCCAGCAGTTCCACCGCTATCTGCGCGAACAGATTATTCGCTTCCCGGACAACAAGCCGCGCCCGGTGCATCTCAATACCTGGGAAGGGATCTATTTCGACCACGACCCGCAGTACATCATGCGCATGGCGGATGAGGCGGCGGAGCTGGGCGTGGAGCGCTTTATCATTGATGACGGCTGGTTTAAAGGGCGCAACGACGATTGGGCGGCGCTCGGCGACTGGTATCTTGATGAGGAAAAATACCCTGACGGTCTGACCCCGGTTATCGACCACGTGAAGTCGCTGGGGATGGAGTTCGGCATCTGGGTTGAGCCAGAGATGATTAACCCGAACTCCGATTTATACCGCGCCCATCCCGACTGGCTGCTGGCGCTGCCGGGCTATACGCCGATCCCCGGGCGTCATCAGTTTGTCCTGAACCTGAATATCCCTGAAGCCTTTGATTATCTGCTGGAACGGATGAGCTGGCTGCTGGGCGAACACGCGGTGGACTATGTGAAGTGGGATATGAATCGCGAGCTGGTGCAGCCTGCCCATAACGGCAAAGCCGCCGCCGATGCGCAAACTCGCCAGTTCTATCGCCTGCTGGATACGCTGGTGGCCCGCTTCCCGCATATTGAATTTGAATCCTGCTCCTCCGGCGGCGGGCGTATCGATTATGAAGTGCTGAAGCGCAGCCATCGTTTCTGGGCTTCCGACAATAACGATGCCCTTGAGCGCAACACCATCCAGCGCGGCATGAGCTACTTCTTCCCACCGGAAGTGATGGGCGCGCACATCGGCAACCGCCGCTGCCACGCCACCTTCCGCCAGCACAGCATTGCGTTTCGCGGCCTGACGGCGCTGTTCGGTCATATGGGGCTTGAGCTGGACCCGGTGACCGCCGATGAGCAGGAGCGCGTGGGCTATCGCAAATACGCGGCGCTGCATAAGCAGTGGCGCGATGTCATTCATCACGGCGTGCAGTGGCGTATCGATATGCCGGACGCCACAACCCTCGCGCACGGCGTGGTGAGCGAGGATCGGCATCGGGCGATTTTCCTCGTCAGCCAGCTGGCGATGCCGGACTACACCCTGATGGCGCCGCTGCGCGTGGCGGGGCTGGACGCGGGCGCCCGTTACGAGGTGACGCTGCTCGACCATCCCGATATTCAGATTACGGGAGAGGGCGGCCATACCATGCGTAAGCTGCCGGAATGGATGACGACGCCGCAGACCGTCAGCGGTGAGTGGTTGCAACAGGCGGGGCTGGCGCTGCCAGTCCTCGATCCGGAAAGCGCCATTTTGATTGGCCTGCAACGCGTGTGATGACGATGGGCCGCGCGTCGGCCCTTTTTGAGGAATACACCATGAACCCGACCGTCTGTACCCATAAAAACAACCCCAATTTCTGGATTTTCGGGCTGTTCTTCTTTCTCTACTTTTTCATCATGGCCACCTGCTTTCCGTTTTTGCCGATCTGGCTATCGGACGTCATCGGCCTGAATAAAACCGAGACCGGCATTGTTTTCTCCAGCCTGTCGCTGTTTGCCATCTGTTTTCAGCCGATACTGGGCGTGATCTCCGATAAGCTGGGGCTGAAAAAGCATCTGATGTGGATCGTGACGGTGCTGCTGGTGCTGATCGCGCCCTTTTTCCTTTACGTTTTTGCGCCGCTGCTGAAAACCAATATCTGGCTCGGGGCGCTGAGCGGCGGGGCCTACATCGGCTTTGTGTTCTCCGCCGGCGCCGGGGCGATGGAAGCCTATATCGAACGCGTGAGCCGCAATAGCGGGTTTGAGTACGGCAAAGCGCGGACTTTTGGCTGCCTCGGCTGGGCGCTGTGCGCCACCACGGCGGGGATGCTGTTCAGCGTTAACCCCGAGTGGGTGTTCTGGATGGGGTCGGCCGCCGCGCTGGTACTGGTCGTGCTGGTGGCCATCGCGAAACCGCAGGCCAGCCAGACCGCACAGGTGATGGACTCGCTGGGCGCTAACCGCTCATCGGTGGATTTAAAAACCGCCGTACGCATGTTCCGTCAGCGCAAAATGTGGATGTTTATTCTCTACGTCATCGGCGTCGCCTGCGTCTATGACGTTTTCGATCAGCAGTTCGCCACCTTCTTTAAATCCTTCTTTGCCACCCCGGAATCGGGCACCCGCGCCTTTGGTTTTGCGACCACCGCCGGGGAAATATGCAACGCTATTATTATGTTCAGCTCGCCGTGGATTATTAACCGCATCGGCGCGAAGAATACCCTGCTGATTGCCGGCATGGTGATGGCGGCAAGGATGATCGGATCATCGTTCGCCACGACGGCCGCTGAAGTGGTGGCGCTGAAAATGCTTCATGCGCTGGAAGTCCCGTTCCTGCTGGTAGGCGCGTTTAAATATATTACCGGCGTGTTTGACGTCCGCCTGTCGGCGACGATTTACCTGGTTGGCTTCCAGTTTTCCAAACAGGTGGCGGCGATCTTTCTCTCCGCTTTTGCCGGGAATATGTATGACCGTATCGGTTTCCAGGATACCTATATGATCCTTGGCGGCATCGCCCTGAGCGTCACGTTAATCTCCGCCTTTACCTTATCGGGTAAGGCAACGTCGGAAAAGATGAGCGATAGCGCGATGACGGTGTAGAAAACAGTCCGATAATTCACAAGGATGTGATTGATAAATGAGGAAATATTGACCATGGATATGAAGGAAAGAATGAACAGCGGCGAGCTTTATCTTGATTCAGGATATGGGTTACCGCAGCAGCGGCTGATGGGCAAGGCGCGAGCTTACGAATACAACCACTCGCACCCCTTTAATCAGGAATTAAGAAACGACATTATTCAGCGGATGTTCGCCGCCGTGGGCGAGCAGTGCTGGATAGAGCCTCCGATTCATGTGGCCTACGGCACCCACACCACCATTGGCGATAATTTTTACGCGAACTTCAACCTGACGCTGGTCGATGATGCCGACATTATCATCGGCAATAACGTGATGTTTGCGCCCAACGTGACCATTTCCACCGCCGGCCATCCGATTCATCCGGATCTGCGGCACACCCAGCAGCAGTTCTCTCAGCCGGTGGTGATTGAAGACGGCGTCTGGCTGGGCACCGGGGTGATTATCAACCCAGGCGTCACCATCGGAAAAAACTCGGTCATTGGCGCCGGCAGCGTGGTGAACCGTTCCATACCGGCGAACGTGGTCGCCGCTGGGGTCCCCTGCCGGGTATTAAGAGCGATCGCCGATAGCGATAAAGAGAAATTTCAGCTGTTTACAGCGTAAATTATCGCGGCGCCGGGCGGGCGCTTCATGCCCCCTCCCGGGTAGACGTCGCGCAATCTGCCTGCGGGGACGCATTTCCGCCGGGACATCATGATGCTTTTGCCTGACTATTCATTGCCAGGGTACTGCGCGCGTTACGCAGAATGCTTATTTCCCGTGAAAGTTAGCCCCTTCCACTATAATCAGACAAACGTTTGCCATCGTTATTTTTCGATTTTTTATTCATTTTCTGCGTCTTTTTTGGCGGAGGAGAGTACGCGTTAATATGGTTATTTACTGGCTTATTAATTATCATTTTAGTCATTATTTTTTATGATAATGTGATTTTTTATAGCATTTTTATGTGTTTTTTATGTGAATGAATTTATAGCTTATGGATGGCGAAAGTAATGGATTTCTCCCCGGTGAGCGTATTTTTTTCATGCAAAAAAAAGAGAAATGCTTTTGTCGATATATCACCAGGGGGAGCGGCAACTTAAAAATAGAAAGATGAGTTTAACCTATTGAACTTAAAGGGTGTTTTAATTTTTTTTATTTCCTTTAAATTTGGTGCTAGTATTTTAATTGAGTAATGTCGCAGGCCAAAAATGAGATAAAAATGTTTATTATTGATGAAGATTTTGACCGTGGTGCCTTACGCTCCTTTGCGTTTGGCCGTAATACCCGGCCTTTGTTGGCGATCCAGCGTATTATGCAGGCGCTGCTGCCGGTTAGCACGCCGTTTGAGCTGCAGCCTGACGAGCGATTTGAATTTTGCGATACTGAAAATAACGCGAATATATTACTCCTGCTTGAGGGGACCGGCGTGGTTTGCCATAGTGAAAATAATATGGCGATAACCACGCTATTTTCCCCCTCGGTACTGGGGCTGATTGATGGATATAGTACCTTTTACGACGTAGAGGCCAGGCCGAAGCACTTTTTCTCTGCGGAAACATCTTGCTCTGGTCAATTGGTTCCGCTTGCTAAGTTTGTGGAGATTATGGACGAGCAAAATCTCTGGCATGATATCGCCCGGATTCTGGCCCATCGGTTATTGGTAATGGCCATCCGCGAGAAGGAGTTTATTGGCGTGGAATCATTCATCATGATCCGGACGTTGATCCTGGAACTCGGCTCCTATCCTGAGGAATATCGCGAGCAGATTAACGTGCTCAATTTTATCCAGCGGCGCACCAATCTTTCCCGCAGCGGAATACTGTACGTCCTGTCTGAACTGCGCAAGGGGGAGTACATCAGCGTCCATCGAGGCGTGCTGAAGGGAATTAATAAACGAATTCCTATCGATTTTTAAATAACTTCATAACAGTATACTAACAACAACGCCTGTTTTTTAGACGCGCCAGCTCTTTGCATTATTAACATCATGATTTTTATACGTAATTATCATTATTGACTTGCATCATTTTCGAATGTCCAGTTTTGGACGAAAAAATTGATTTAGATTAATAAAATTCTCTGTAAGAATTATTCCCAGGACAACACGGAGTGTCTTCTTATATTTAAACCGTCTTTTTTATCGCCGCGGGGAACGTTCCCTGGTAATTGCTTCGGCCATAAAAAAGTAAACGGTAATTAATGAGGGAATACAAAATCAATTTAATGTGTATGGATTAAAAATGAAAAAAGCATTTATGGTAAAAAGCGTCGTTCTGGCAATGGTTATGGCTGGCGGTATTTCTTCTGCGATGGCTGCTTTACCGACCAGCGGGTCTTCTTCCACCGTTCAGGGCGGCACCGTTGAGTTTAAAGGCTCTGTTGTCGATGCAGCCTGTGCGGTAACCGCAGACACCAGCAACCAGATTGTGAACATGGGTCAGGTTCGTCTGGCTGCCCTCACCGGTAAAGACTCCGTTGCTAACCAGAAAACCCCGTTCAGCATCAAGCTGGCTGACTGCGATACCACCGTCGCTTCTCAGGCATCTGTGACCTTCGACGGCAACGCGGCGGCGGGCGAAGCTGGCGTGCTGGACAACACCTCTGGCGCGGGTAGCGCGGCAGGCGTCGGCATCCAGATTTATGACAAAGACGGCTCTGCGCTGGATCTGGGTACCGCGTCTCAGGCAGTTACGCTGATCGACGGCGACAACACTCTGAACTTCTCCGCTGACTACTACCAGACTGCGGATACCGCGACTGCCGGTAGCGTGGACACTACTGCCACGTTCAACGTGACTTACCAGTAAGGTCGCGTCAGTCATTTTCATTTAGGGATCCTGTGCCAGGGACGGCGGCTGTGTCATTGAAAGGAGTAGATATGAATTTCACTACACAACGGCTGAAGGCGTTTTCCCTCGCGGGGGCGTTTTTGTTTCCCGCTCTGGCACAGGCGGGCAACCACCACGTGGTAACGGTAAAGGGCGGCGACGTTGAGTTTCAGGGCGCCGTGGTCAATGCCGCCTGCGCGGTGGATGCCGGTAGCGAGGATTTAACCGTTGAGATGGGGCAGGTGCGCTCCAATGAATTTCATGGGCTGGGAAGCTGGACAGATCCGCAGGCGTTTACCATTACGCTGAAGGATTGCGATACCACGGTGAGCCAGCAAGTTAGCGTGGCCTTTCGCGGCCTGACGGATGGCAAAGATCCGGGGGTACTGGCGGTGACCGACGGTGCGCAGAGCGCGCAGGGCGTCGGGTTAGGCATTTTTGATAATCAGGGAAATCAAATTATCCCGAACACGCAGCCGATGAATTTTACCGCTATTCAGGACAATACGACCGTACTCAATTTTGTCGCCAAATATCGCGCGACCTCGAGAACCGTCGTGGCAGGGGATGCAAACGCACAAACCTGGTTCACGTTAACCTATTTGTAATTTCCTGATGCCGTCCGCGGCAAATCTTTATTGTGAAAGGCACTTTATGTCCGTTATTTCTTTTTCCCGCCTGTCTCTGGTTGCGCTGGCGTTAGCCGGTGCCGGTCTGGCCGCGCCCGCGGCGCAGGCGCAAACCGAAACCCAGGCGCACGCCGCGGCGAACGGCGGGGTATCATTAGGTTCCACCCGCGTCATCTATCCGCAGGGCAATAATCAGGTCTCACTGGCGGTGAATAATACCGACCCGAAGGCCACCTTTTTAATTCAGTCATGGGTGGAAAACGCCAGCGAAAGCAAAAGCAGCGATTTTGTCATCACCCCGCCGCTGTTTGTGATGAAGCCGCAGAAAGAAAATACGCTGCGCATTATGTACGTCGGGCCGAATAATCTGCCGGCGGATCGCGAAAGCCTCTACTGGGTTAACGTCAAAGCGATTCCCTCGGCGGCAAAAGACACCAAAGGGAAAAATACCCTGCAGATTGCGGTGCTGAGCCGGATTAAACTTTTTGTCCGCCCGAAAAATCTGCCGATGGCCTCGATTGATGCGCCGGCGAAGCTGCGCTTCCACGAAAGCGGTAATACCCTGACGGTGAAAAACCCCACGCCCTATTATATGACGCTGGTACAGATACACGCCGGTACCGCAACGTTACCGACGACAATGGTGGCGCCGATGTCGCAGGCGGATTTAAAACTGCCGGCGAACGCGCAGGGAAATATCACCTTCCAGACCATTAATGATTACGGGGCAAACTCGCCCGAACAGAAAGCCATAATAGAATAATAAACAGGTCGGCAAAATAATGACGTTAAAAATAAAATATATCACCCTCGCGGTGATGCAGGTTCTATTTGCCCGGCGTCGGGTATACCGTATTATTTTGCCGGCAACCTTATCGGCATTACCGTTATCCGCGCTGGCGGATAACTATTTTAACCCCGCATTCTTATCGGACGACCCTAACGCGGTGGCCGATCTTTCGCATTTTGAAAAGGGCGATAGCCAGGCCCCGGGTAAATATCACGTTGATATTTATCTGAATAAGCAGCTGGTCTCCACGGAAGACGTAAACTTTAAAGCGGCAAAAGGCGGCCAGGATGATACCGGGCTGGCGCCGTGCTTTACCACCGCGCGTCTGGAACAGATGGGGGTCAATACCAAAGCCTTCCCGGGCCTGGCGAAGCTGGCGCCGGAGCAGTGCGTGCCCTTTGCCGCCATACCGGAATCCTCCACCGAGTTCGACTTTGAGCATCAGCAGCTGAACATCAGCGTGCCGCAGGCGGCGCTGAAGCAGAGCGCGCGCGGGTATATCCCCCCGGAAGAGTGGGACCAGGGGATCAACGCGCTGCTGCTGAACTATGACTTCACCGGCGGCAACAGCGGGGGTGATACCAAAGAAGACAGCTACTATCTCAACCTGCAAAGCGGCCTGAACCTCGGCGCCTGGCGCCTGCGCGACTACTCCACCTGGAACTACACCAGCGGCGAGGGTGAAACGGAGAATAAGTGGGAGCATATCAGCACTTACGTCGAGCGTACGATTGCGCCGCTGAAGGCGGAGCTTACGCTCGGGGAAAGCTACACCCCGTCGGACGTTTTCGACAGCCTCGGCTTTCGCGGCGTCCAGATTGCCTCCGACGACAACATGCTGCCGGACAGCCTGAAGGGCTTTGCGCCGACGGTCCGCGGTATCGCGAAGAGCAACGCCAGGGTCACCATCAAGCAGAACGGCTACGTTATCTACCAGACCTACGTCTCGCCGGGCGCCTTTGCCATCAACGATCTCTACCCGACCTCGTCGAGCGGCGACCTGCAGGTGACGGTAAAAGAGAGCGACGGTAGCGAAAATACCTTTACCGTGCCGTACTCCGCGGTGCCGCTGCTGCAGCGCGAAGGGCGGCTTAAATACGCCCTGACCGCCGGTAAATACCGCAGCACCAACGATGATCAGGATGAGGTCAATTTTGCCCAGGGAACGGCAATCTACGGCTTGCCGCATGGCTTCACGCTGTACGGCGGTTCGCAGGTCAGCAACGACTACCACGCCTTCGCGCTTGGCGCCGGGCTGAACATGGGGGATTTCGGCGCGATCTCCGCCGATATCACCCAGGCCAACAGCACCCTCGCCGACGGTAGCCAGCACGACGGCCAGTCGGTGCGCTTCCTCTACGCCAAGGCGCTGAACAATCTCGGCACCAACTTCCAGCTGCTGGGCTACCGCTACTCGACGGAGGGGTTCTACACCCTCGACGAGACGACGTATAAAAGCATGAGCGGCTATACCGGCGACAATGAGTGGAAAGATGAGGATCACGACGGTAAGCAGGATAAGCCGGTGTGGACCGATTACTACGATCTCTACTACACCAAAAAAGGCAAAGCGCAGCTTAATATTTCGCAGCAGGTCGGCAAAATCGGCTCGATTTTTGTCACCGGCTCCGAACAGACCTACTGGCACACCGATGAGAAAGATCGCATGTTGCAGGTGGGTTATAACGGCAGCTGGAACGGCATCTCCTATAGCCTGACGTGGAACTATGACAAGTCGCCGGGGGAAGATGAGGCGGACCAGATCTACGCCTTTAATATTTCGCTGCCGATTGGCCAGTGGCTCTCCAGCAACCATAGCGCGGATATCTACCGTTCGGCCAACACCACCAATATGAGCTTTGGCACCACCACCGATCAGCACGGTAAGACCACCGGGACCACCGGCATCAACGGTACGCTGCTGGCGGATAACAACCTGAGCTATAACGTGCAGGAGAGCGACGGCAACCACGGCACCAGCAACAGCGGCAACGCCAACATGAGCTATCAGGGCACCTACGGTAACCTGCAGGCCGGCTACAACTACAGCGACGGCTATCACCAGGTGAACTACGGGGTCAGCGGCGGCGTGGTGGTTCACCGCAACGGCGTTACCCTTAGCCAGCCGCTCGGCGACACCAACATTCTGGTGAAAGCGCCGGGGGCGGCCGGGGTCGAGCTGGAAAACGCCACCGGGGTGAAAACCGACTGGCGCGGCTACGCGGTGATCCCGTACGCCACCACCTATCGCCAGAACCGCGTGGCGCTGAATACCAACTCCATGGGACAGAACGTCGATATTGAAGACGCGGTCACCAACGTGGTGCCGACCCAGGGGGCGCTGGTGCGCGCCGAATTTAACGCCCACGTCGGGGTGCGCGCGCTGATGACCCTGATGCATAACGGCAAGCCGGTGCCGTTCGGCGCCACGGTCAGCCAGAAGGCGGGCAACAGCACCATCGTCGGCGACGACGGTCAGGCCTACCTCGCCGGGCTGCCGCTGAACGGCATGCTGGAAGTGCAGTGGGGCGAGAGCGCCGGACAGCACTGCGTGGTGAAATATCAACTTCCGGAGAGCGCGAAGCAGCAGCCGGTGAATAAATTAAGTGAAAGGTGTCAGTAATGAAACGTATTATCACACTCTCAATCGCGCTAATGGCCTTGATAAAAATAATTAGCCTTCCAGCATATGCTACGACTTATCCTTCGGGCTCATGCTACGTTCCTGATGGATATGCAGCAGAAAATTATGATTTTAATATCAGTGAAGTCGTACCCGATCCTACGCAAAATACAGCTGGAGAAGTTTTACCCGCCATAGTTTCTACCAGTAGTGGGACATTCTCGCTTGAGTGTTCTTGCCAGGAAGGTACAACCTTTTATACACATCAGTGGACAACAACGGATCTTGTTTCAACAGGAAACTCCGGGGGTTTAACCTTTTATAAGGTTAATGACTATATTTCTGTTGCGTCTGAAATAAAAGATATGTCTGATGGGACATATTATCCTTTGCCATGGGATAACCATTATAAACCTGCAGGTGGGGCAATGCCGTGTAACGAGGTTAGATCAGATTTCAACACCGGTGATAATATTAGAGTTACGTTCAGAATAGATCGGAAATTTGTTGGGGTGATGAGTTTTCCCCATGTAAAAATATTTGATTTATGGTACACCGTCGGCAGTGATTTTATAAAAGGTGCACCCGTAGCCTCAGCCTATATTGATGGTCAAATATCGGTGCCCCAAACCTGCTCCGTTAACGCCGGGCAAATCGTGACCGTCGATTTTGGCTCCTTTATGTCGGGCGAATTTAAAAATAAGGGCCAGATGCCCGCCGGCTACACGCCAAAAACGATTTCGGTACCGATTAAATGTAACGGCATAGAGGCTAATGCTAATTTGACGGTCCGCTTCCAGGCGGATGCTTCGGCGGATGAACCGGCGGCGATTAAAACCAGCAACAGCGATGTCGGGGTGCAGATCACCGATAGCAGCGGCAAGGTGATTGAGCCGAACAGCGGTCTGATCCCGTTCCAGCTGGACGACAACCTGCAGGCGACGGTGACTTTCCACGCCGCGCCGATTAGCACCACCGGAAACGCCCCGGCAGAGGGGACCTTTTCGGCGACGGCCTATATTCGCGTTGACTTCGCCTGAGGAAAAAAGATGAAAGCGGCAAAAACACTCTTTCCCCTGTTGCTGGCGCTCGCGGGCGTTCATAGCGCTATCGCCGATGATATTAATACTGGCCAGGTTGAGCTGGATATGACCGGTACAATCGTCGCGGAAAGCTGCGATATCGACACCGCCAGCCAGAACCAGACTATCCATATCGGCGATTTCAGCGCCGGGATATTTAAAAACGTCGGCGATACCTCGGAGTGGAAGCAGTTTGATATCAAATTAAATAACTGCACCTCGGCGATCAGCCAGTCGACGGTGGCCTTTAGCGGCACGTCGGACGGCAGCGACCCATCGCTGTTAGCCCTCTCCGATACCTCCGGCGGCGGCGGAATGGCCAGCGGCGTGGCGATTGAGCTGCTGGACAGCAGTATGAACGCGATTGCGATTAACAGTACCGATAACGGGTACCCGATTACCCAGGGCAATAACGATCTGACGTTTCGCCTGCGCTATAAAGCTACCGCGGTGCCGGTTACGCCCGGCAACGCCTCTTCGGTACTCTATTTTGATGTGAGCTATCAATAATGAAAAAGACGATCCTGCTGTTATCGCTATCCGGCTTGTCCTGCTCAGCGCTGGCCCACGACGGCACCGTAAACATTACCGGCACGATCCAGGGAAACACCTGCACCGTGACCACCGATACCGCGAACCAGCAGGTGACCCTGGGCGACATTGCGGCGAAACAGTTTACCGCGGCCGGCAGCGCCTCCCAGCCGATAGCGTTCACCATCGGGCTGGAAAACTGCGGCAGCGCGGCGTCGGCGGTCTCATTAACCTTTACCGGCGAGGCGGATACGACCAACAGCGCCCTGCTGGCGTTAACCAGCCAGGCGGGCAGCGCCGCGGGCGTCGGGGTGGCGATCTTAGACAGCCAGCGTACGCTGGTGCCGCTGAACAGCGCCAGCAGGCAATATACGCTCGACCCGCAGCAAACCAGCCAGAACCTCACCTTTTACGGTGAGATGGTAGCGACGAGCAGCCCGGTTACCGCCGGCAGCGTTGACGCCACGACCACCTTTAGCCTGACCTATCAGTAGCCTGTCCATGTTGAGAAAAATCGCTGTACTGCTGGCGCTCAGCGCCTTATCCCTTCAGGCGCAGGCGGGCGTGGTCATCGGGGGAACCCGCTTTATTTATAATGAGGGTAAGCCATCGATATCGTTCCGGGTGATCAATCAATCGCCCTCGCGCTACTTGATTCTGAGCAAAATCGTCGCCGATGGTGACCCGCACGCGGCGGTGCCTTTTGTGGCGACGCCCCCGGTCTTTGCGCTAAACGGCCACAAAGAAAATGAAATTCGCGTGATGTACACCAGCGGCCAGCTGCCGGCGGACCGCGAAAGTCTGTTTTGGGTCACGGTGGCCAATATCCCTCAGGCCGACAGTCAGCAGCAGAATACCCTGCAGATTGCGGTGCGCAGCCGCATGAAGCTGTTTTATCGCCCGAAGGGCGTACAAGGGGATTCACAGCAGGCTTATCGCCAGCTGACCTGGCGGCGCCAGGGTAAAACGGTAACGGTGCAGAACCCGACGCCGTTTTACGTCACGCTGCTGAATATGCAGGTCAACGGCCAGAGTATCGCCGGGGCCGGGATGGTCGCGCCGCTTTCCAGCCGCTCGGTGGCGTGGTGTCCGGCGCAGGGCGGCTGCGCGCTGCAGTGGCAGACCCTTAACGACTATGGTCGGGCCATGCCGGCGCTGCGTATTTCGCCCGATGCGCAGGCCAGGAAGGGGCAATAAGATGCACGCAGAACTCAGGGGGGCGCCGGAAACGGCGGCCTCCCGCTGGCTCCTTATGATGCTGGCGCTGATCCTGCTTGGCGTCATGCATATTGTCCTGCCCAGCACCGGCGGCAGCGGCGCCGATTTACCGGAACCGCTGCTGGTCTGGGGCGTGCTGCTGGTCACGATGGTCGGCTGCGCCTGGTTTTTGCGGCATCAGAGACTGCGCAGCAGCCCGTTCCTGCGCGGCATGGCGCTGGCGGCGTTACTGCTGACGCTGCCCCTGCTCTGGAGCCCCTCCGTCGACTGGCGGCTGGATGCCTTCCCGCGCCTGGCGGGCCTGTGGGCGGGCGTGGCGTTTTATTATCTGCTGCTGAACTGTCGGCTCACGCCGCGTCAGCAGCAGACCGTACTGTGGCTGATCGTCGCCGCCACTCTGATTCAGGCGGTTTATGCGCTGGTGGGGATCGGCCATCCGGCGTGGCTGCCGCTGCCGGCGCAGGCGGCACAGCGCCAGGCCGGACAGTTCGCGATCGGCGTTTTTCTGCAACGCAACGTCACCGGCTCCTTTATTGCCACCGGCGCCGCGGTGCTGCTGTGGCTGACGGTCGACGTCCGCTTTGTCTGCCGCAGCGTCGCGAGGGAGAGATATCGTCAGTGGGGAAGCGCGCTCGGGCTCGGGCTGCTCTACGCCACGCTGACCCTGCTGAAATCCCGCACCGGATGGCTGGGCGGCGTGGTCTGCTGGCTGATGATGGTGACCATTTTTTGCTTCTCGCCGTTACGCCGCTCCGCCGCGCGCGGGGCACGCTGGCGTGTCGTACTGGCGCCGGTGGCCGGCGTGCTGCTGGGACTTGCCCTGCTATCGGTCTCGTTACTCAACGCCCTGCATGAACATGACGGCTCGAATCTTGAGCGGGTTTTTATTCTGCAGCAGACCTGGAACATGATACTGCAGCATCCGATCGTCGGCTGGGGCTACGGGGGATACGCCTGGTCCTTTGCCCACTTCGTGGCCGATAGCGTCCCGCCGTTGTCCCGCCGGGTGCCTGGGTTAACCTATCCGCATAATGACCTGCTGTTCTGGTGGGTCGAGGGCGGAGCGGTCGCCCTGCTCGGGCTGCTGGTGCTGGGCGTTAGCGGATTCTGGCTACTGCTGCGCCGCCCCGGCGTACGGCAGCTGGCGCTGCTGGCCTGCCTGATGCCCATTTTGCTGCACACGCAGCTGGAGTATCCGCTGTATCAATCGCCGGTGCACTGGTTGCTCGTTCTTATCCTGGTTAACCTGGCCGATCGCTGTCCATCCGGCGAACAGGCGCCGCTGCCCGCATTCACCGCGCCCTCCACGCGGCCGGTACCCTGCGCGCTGATGATCCTGGCCTGCTACGGCGCGCTGCTCACCGGCTGCGCCTTCTGGCAGGGGCACTACCTGACCGCTTTTCAGCAGTCGCCGCAGCGTTTTGCCAGCCGCGTACTGCGGCTGCATGACATCGGCATCGGCAGCGAAAGGCTGCGTAAAGATCGGGCGCTCAGCTATATCATCCGCTATCAGTCGAGCGCTAACGTCGAGGACCTGGAGGCTTTCAACCAGCTCGGCAGGCGCTGGATTGCGGTGTGGAACGACGCCGATATGTACAACAATCTTATTAACGTCGAGCGGTATCTTGGGCAACAGAAAAACGCCCGGGCTTTGCGCGAGGAGGCCCGGCGGCTCTATCCTGAGGACCGGCGTTTTTCATCGTAGTGCCGATGCCGGTTATGACCGCGGGCTCAGCGTCGCAGAGGCAGCTGAGCCTTTTTACGTATATTGCGGGTCGGGGCTAAAAAAGCATTGATCGAATATAATTAGCAGTGTAATTATCTCCTGTGGTTTGAAATTGATTTCAAAAATGCCCAACACAGGAGTGTTACCCCATGGACGCACGTAAATGCACTGCCGCAGCGGCTTTACTTCTCGCCTGCACTTCTTCTTTCTGCTACGCCGGCCATACCGGAAAAGTCCGCTTCATTGGCACCGTTGTGGAGTCGGGATGCTGGAACAAGCCCGGTCAAAATGAATTATTCTGTTATCGCGATAAGACCGTTTCTCATTATTCCGCGGCGCACGTCAGCAGCGTTTCGCTGGATGTCAGTAATGCCGTGGTGCAAAAAACATTTCTTGATAAACAAAAGCAGCTGGAACAGTTAACGATTAATTACTATTAAGTTTAATGACATTTAAATATCTTCAGCTCATCGGGTTGAAGATATTTATCTCATCTCAAAATTAAGATGTTAGCAAGAAATTACATAATTTTATTATTCTTACAATCTACGATCGTTTTATTACCGCGAGTTGATTGAATCCCCACATATTCCTCTATACTATTCCTCATATATTTTACGCAGAAAAGATATAATATATATGGCTAAGGTGGTTTTGTTTCCGGAGATCTCTTCTTCGCTGGAATGGTTAAAAGGGCATGGCGATACAATTCTTCAGTATGGCTGGAACGTGATTGCCGCTTGTATTCTCTTTTTTATCGGCCGGGTTGTCTCAACCTTATTATCTAAAGGTATCGAGAAAATACTTCTGCGGCGCAGGGTAGATATTACGGTTGTCCATTTCTTTGCCGCCCTGGTGCGCTATATCACGCTGGCGTTTGCGGCCATCGCCGCGCTTGGCCGTTTAGGTATAGAAACGTCCTCAATTATTGCGGTCATCGGCGCGGCGGGGCTGGCGGTGGGGCTTGCGCTGCAGGGATCGCTATCAAACTTTGCCGCTGGCGTACTGTTAGTCACGCTACGTCCTTTCCGGGCCGGAAACCTGGTGCAGATCGGCGCCATTACCGGAGTGGTGGAAACCGTACATATATTTTCCACCACCTTACTCACCGCGGATAATAAAGACGTGGTGATCCCGAACGGCAAAATTATCGCCGACAGTATCGTTAACTATTCGCGCCATCCCTTCCGGCGTATCGATTTGATGATTAGCGTCGGCTACGATAGCCGACTTGCGGAAGTGAAGCGCGTTATTCTGGCGGTCATCGATGCTGACAAACGTATCGATCGGCAGCGTGATACCACCGTTCGTCTGGCCGAACTTGGCGCCTCGTCACTTAATTTTACCGTGCGCGTGTGGGTGAAAAACACCCACTACTGGGATACCTATTACGATCTGCTGGAGAATATTAAAGAGGCGCTGGACGAACATCATATTGCGATTCCTTATCCGCAGATGGATATTCGCGTCGCCGGCACGGTACCGACGTTATCCTGATGGCTGAGATGATATGAATGCGAAAGCGATGGGTTGTATGGCTGTCTGTTTCCTGCTGACGGGCTGCGGCAGCGTCATGGGAAGAACCTCTTTGGCGGAGGGCGAAACGTGGTATCCAGGGGTTAAAACGGATATCGCGGTGATCCGCGGTGACAGCGAGTATGATTATAATTATCTTCAGGGAACATTATGGACCCTGGATACGCCGCTGTCGTTTATTGGTGATACGCTGATGCTGCCGATTGATTATTTTCACGGCCCGTGGTCAATTCACTCCGGAAAATAAAAAATATATTATAAAATGGTGTTAATTCATTATGAGTTCTATTTTAGATGTGGCCGTAATGTCCCCGAATCGCTATTTCTGTCTGGGGCTAAGTAGCCTGCAAGAACAAAAGTCACTGACCGCCATTCGGCTGCACTTTTGTCATGATCTGAAAAGCTTAAAAACGCTAATGGAGAGCATGGCGCTCTCCGGCGTGCTAATGGAAACGTTTGGTGAAGGAGAAAACATCTACGATGCGTTTGTTTTTGGCGATTATCTAAAAAGGCAGGCCAGAGACATCGCCGTGTTTGTTTTCCGCTCATTCTGGAGCAGCCTTTCCGATTTGCCGCACTATGCGCGCTATCATGTTTCCTCAACTGAAGATGAAATATGGCAATATTTTACACTGATACTGAAGGGCTACCATTGTAATAATTATATCTCCCGCTGGGAGGCCCTGCTGACCCATAAAGAGTATCAAGTTATCAGGATGCTGTGCTGCGGAAAGCAGTATCATCACATAGGGAAATCACTGGGTATTACGATTAAAACCGTGAGCACGCATAAAATCAAAGCGCTGAAAAAACTCGGCGCGCCCAGCATGTCATCTTTAATTCTACAATTTAAACGCTAATGGTCGCGCGCCACAGGCTGCCGTGGCCAGGCGTTCATAGGCCATCCCCGGATCCCCGCATGCTGCGTATTTATCGCGCCAGCCAACGCCATCCCGCAGCAATAGCATAATCTCTTATTCTCCCTTCCTGTATTCTGCTTTCCTGTTGATGGTGTCCGTAATATATTCTCGCCAGGTTTTAATAAAAACTCCTAATAGGGTGATGAATTTGCGAAGGCTAAACGTGATTCCATGTAACAAAGCAACATGTGAACTGGCTTACATTTTCAACCGCGCTCGCCATTTATAGTGAGCGCCAGTGTTAGGGGGCGTATTCAATCATCATGGCATCCATTAAAGACGTAGCGAAAAGAGCTGGGGTCTCGACGGCGACCGTGTCGCGAGTGCTCAACAATCATCCCAGCGTCGTGCCGGAAACGCGGCAGGCGGTGCGTGATGCGATGGATTATCTCTGCTATGTCCCCAGCAAGAGTTCGTTTCAGCTTAGCGGGAAATGTTCAGGGCTGATTGGTGTGGTTTTGCCTAATCTGGTGAATCCTCACTTCTGTGAACTGTTGGCGACGGTGGAAGAAGAGGCCCGGTATATCGGCAAATCGGTGATCGTTAAAACGCATCAGAACCAGCCGCAGCAGGATAAACATATTATTCAGACCTTAGTGGGGATGGGCATTGACAGCTTGCTATGGGTGCCGACAGAAGCAGAAGCCGAACTTTCAGAATGGTTAAGCATTACCCGGATCCCGGTCGCCGTTGTCACCCAGGTGTCCCGGTTCTTCAATTCCGTATCGATTAACCAGGATCGGGGGGCGGAAAGTATTGCGGAACATTTTATTCATACGGGCCATCTTTCATTTGGCTTTGTTGCCCAGGAAGGGGTGGATAGCCGCAAGGTCTCGTCGTACAGCAAAAAAATAGCGAGTCACGGTTTACAGCTTGCTAGAGATAATTCGTTCTGGATAGCCAAAGGCGAGGGTGAAAAGATATCAGGCCATATTAGTATTCTTGATGACATTATCGAGAAACTCAGCGAGCCGACGCGAACCTGTACATGTCTGTTAGTGTATAACGATATTGCGGCAAACTATATTATCGATGGGCTAAAAGAAAAGGGCATCTCCGTTCCTGAAGATATTGCAATTGCCAGCTTTGATAATACCCTGCTGGCGCAAACTAAAAAAATCACCAGCGTTGCACAGCCGGTAAATGAAATTGCTCACCTCGCGTTTCAGATGGTGAAACATCAACAGCAGCCGGACAGTATTGAAATGCACGAAATTGTCTCGCGGTTAATTATTCGTGAGAGCAGCGTAAAAATTAATATTACTTCCCTGTAAGGGATTTATGTTTAGAAATGGCGCGACATTTGGCGCCATGGGCTCCTTTTAACAAAAAATAGGTATATTTATGTCTGCTACCGCAATGGAAAAGCCAAGCGCTTATGAAAAGCTGGGGCTGAGGGAGAAGATCGGCTACGGCATGGGTGACGCTGGTTCAGGAATGATATGGAGCGTACTGGCCCTCTATCTGACGTGGTTTTATACCGATGTATATGGCCTGAACGCCGGGGTGGTGGGCACATTATTCCTGGTTATCCGCATCTTTGACGCTTTTAGCGATCCGCTGATGGGGGCCATCTGCGACCGCACCGTGACGCGCTGGGGAAAATTCCGTCCATGGATATTATGGATGGCGTTTCCGTTTGGTCTGGGCGCGGTACTGATGTTCACGACCCCAGAACTGAGCATGAACGGCAAGATTATCTATGCCTGGGTTACCTATCTGGTCATGTCGCTGATTTATACCGCGATTAATATTCCCTATTGCTCGGTCGGCGGCGTCATTACGCTCAATCAGAAAGAGCGCATGGGCTGCCTGTCGTGGCGCTTTTTCCTTAATGGCCTGGCAACATTAATTATCTCCTCCTCTATTCTGCCGTTAACGGACTGGCTGGGTAACGGCGACCGCGCCTCAGGTTTCCAGCTAACCATGATCATTATGGGCGGTGCGGCAACGCTGATGTTCCTGTTCTGCTTTTCCAGCATTAAAGAGCGGGTGGTGTCGGTTAAGCAAAACGAGTCGTTGAAGAAAGACCTGCGGGATATTATCAAAAACGATCAGTGGCTCTTGATGATCACTATTACCTTCCTGAACGTTTTCCCGGCATTTATCCGCGGCGGCGTCACTATCTATTATGCTACTTACGTCATGAAAGAGTCGGTCGGATTTATTACCTTCTTTATGGCGCTGGGCGTGGCCTGTAATATGCTGGGCAGCGTGCTTGCCAAACCGCTGACCGATCGCTTTGATAAGCTGGCGCTGTTCCGCATTATTAATATTATTCTCGGCATTCTCTCATTTGCGCTGTGGTTTGTTGATCCGCAATCCCTGACCCCGCTGATGACGCTATTCATCATTATTAACGTTCTGCATTTAATTCAGTCTGGCCCCATTCTGTGGGCAATGATGTCCGATGTCGATGACTACGGCGACTGGAAATTTGGTAAACGCCTGACCGGCATCTCCTTCGCGGGAAACCTGTTTATGCTCAAAATGGGGCTGGCGGTCGCCGGCGCTATCGTCGCCTGGATTCTGGCGTTTACCGGCTATGTCGCGAATGAGCCGCAGCAAAATTCGCAGACCATTCAAGGCATTATCATGATGTTCTCACTGCTGCCGATGGTGAGTTATTTCATCAGCGCGTATCTGGTGCGCTACTTCAAGCTGAATAACGCGTTCCTTGAGAAAATCAAAACGGATCTTGCAAAACGTGAGCTGGAAAAAGGTCGCGGTCAACCACAGGAGGTTCAGGATGTCCCTGTCATTTAATATTAAACAAGGTCAGCGCATTGATTTGTGGCTGAAAGCGTCCGAACCGGCGGCGCAACCCCTGTTTTCTATTCGCGTGAACGGTCAGGTTGTATTTAAGATTCAGGAGGCGCCGCGCTACTTCCAGTATTTTACCTGGACCTCGTTTCAGGACGGCGTTGCCACCCTGGAGTGGCTGCCGGAATATAGCGAGATATCGCTTTGTTACACCTGGCATCCGGATTCACTGCGCGCGCGCGGCGTTACCTTTATCGCGACAGCCGGGCAGGATTTGCGCCTGATGAGCGGTCAGGATATTGCTGACGAGTATCTGCGGGAGCCGCTGCGTCCGGCATTGCATTTCTCGCCCCGTACCGGCTGGATGAACGACCCTAACGGGCTGCACTACAAGAACGGCGAGTGGCATCTGTTTTACCAGTATCATCCGCACTCCAGCCAATGGGGCCCCATGCACTGGAATCATGCGGTGAGCCGCGATCTGTATCACTGGCGGCATTATCCGGTTTTCCTCCAGCCAGAGCAGAATCTTTCGGCGCTGGGCGCGACGGGCGGCGCGTTTTCCGGCAGCGCGTATATTGATAAACAAGGAAAAACCCGCTTCTGGTATACCGAACGGCTCCCGGCTTACGATCTGTATCGCGGCTACCGGGAAGTGCAGAAAATGGCCGTTGCGCACGACGACTACGATAAGCCGGAATGGGTGAAAACCGTCTTAACCGACCTGCCTGCGGGCGTGGACTGCGATTTCCGCGATCCAAAAGTGTGGTACGAAGAGGCCGATGCCACTTTTTATATGATCCTCGGCGCATCGGTAAACGGCGATCCGGCGATGCTGCTCTTTCACTCTGCGGATAGTGAACGCTGGACGTTCCATCATGTGCTGTATGTCGCTCCCGGCTATTTTCGCGAAAACGGCGGTCGCTGCGTCGAATGCCCGGATTTCTTCTGCCTGGATGGCGTATGGGTATTAATTATCGGCGTCGTTGGCTATACGGAGCCGACAACCGGGCGGCATAATTTGCTTTTTGCCCAGACCGGTACTTTCCGGAACGGCTATTTCACGCCGTCCGAGCAGCCGCTACAGACTTTAGATTTCGGTACGGATTTCTACGCCCTGCAAACCTGGGGCGAGGACGACCGAAGAATCGGCTTTGCCTGGTTATATAACTGGGCGACGCAGAAACCGGTGGATTCCGCTTACTCGGGGGAAATGTCGCTCCCGCGTCGCTTTCATCTCAATACGCAGCAGCGGCTATGCATGATGCCGGAGCTGCCGCCGGAATCATTGGTCGTCAGCCGCCATGCGCTGGATGACGGTGATATCTGGGTTAATGAGAAAGGCTGTAAAGCCGGCATTGTAACCTTTATGCCTGCCGGTGGTTTCCGTTTGACGTTAACGGGCGATAACGGCCAGCAAATCATCCTCGAACAGGAGGGTAAAAATCTGACGCTATATGAAAAAGGCCGGGACGATGGGCGTTACCGCGCGCCGGTGGCCGGCGTCAGCGACGTCACCCTGTGTTTTGATGCCGGGATTGTTGAGGTCTTCGCAAATCAGGGCAGCGTATGCGGTACGCGACGCTATTACTCATGCAGTCAGCTCACCCGGATCCAGCTCTCCGGCGCGCCGGCACAGCTTACGCAATATCGCTCGACGTATTCGCAGGAATAAGCAAAGTCAAATTTAAGCGTTGATGTTCGATTTCTTATTATCATTAGAGGCGGTTTTTCATGGTACGTAAAAATTATTATGATGTTACGCAGTGGCACGTCGGCAACCCGTATGAGGATATTGGCGAAGTCATTAACAGTATTCTCGCCGATATTAAATCGCGACAAACTGAAACCGATATTAACGACGGGGGTAAACCGGGCGCCGCGATTTATATTCCGCCCGGCGATTATCATCTGAAGACGCAGGTCTTAATTGATATCAGTTATTTAAAAATTATGGGTTCCGGGCATGGTTTTGTCTCCTCGAGCATTCGCTTTAATACGCCGGCGGACGAGTGGGCGAATTTGCACGATATATGGCCGGGCGGGAGCCGTATCCTGATCGATCTCTGCCCGCAGCCCGGCGATGAAGAACACGCTGGCGCTGCATTTTACGTGAAACGCAGCGGGGCGCCGCGTATCAGTTCGGTGGCGTTCGAAAACTTCTGTATCGATGGTCTGCACTTTGTTGATGATGGGCTGGGAAACAACGACCCGGAAAATAGCTATACGAACGGCAAAACCGGGATTTATATCGCCAGCGCGCAGGACGCTTTCCGCATTACCGGGATGGGATTTATCTATCTGGAGCATGGCCTCACCGCGTACAATAGCGATGCAATGGCGATCCATAATAACTTTATCGCCGAATGCGGTAACTGTATCGAGCTGCGTGGCGCCGGGCAGGCTTCAAAAATAACCGATAACCTGATTGGCGCGGGCTATAAAGGCTATTCTATTTACGCGCAAAACTTCGGGGGGTTATTGATTTCTACCAACAATATTTTCCCCCGTGGCGCAAGCAGCGTGCACTTATCGGGCGTGGTCCGCTCTAGCATCACCAGCAATCGATTCCATTCATTTTATCCAGGAATGCTCGTTCTCGAGAACAACTGTGCGGAGAATCTGATCTCGGCAAACCATTTCTTGCGCGATCGTGAACCCTGGCCGCCGATGCAGGCCTATGACAACGGCCTGGATGATGCCTATGGCTTGCTGCATATAAACGGCAGTAATAATTCGGTTATTGCTAATCATATTTCCGAAACGATTGATGTCCAGTATCTCAAGCCGCAGGGAATAAAACCGGTCATCATTCGCCTTGTTTCCGGCAAAGGGAATTATATTGCGAATAACCATATCGTGGCGACCACGGAGACGTCAGCGGCGCAGGCGCAGCCCTCCGAAGAGGATGCCTGCTTTGCGGCGCAGGTCAGCGCTTTGCTGACGACGGCCAGGTTAAAAGAACTCGATGCGGTCGCCGTGCAGGTAGAAAAAGAATCCGCGCAAAACACGATACTTGATAGCGGCAGTGACGCACAGGTGGTCATAGACCGAGCGCGTAATGCCTTCAGGGCGACACCGGTTGCTGGAAATTAATATTCACTCTGTTTGTTAATCCGTATAGCGAATAACGTTATTTAAGGAGGCAGATTACACGTTATTTCATTCATTCTTCTGCTAAATAAAAATCAAAATATAAAAGGTGAATATTTTTATTCACCTTATCCCACCTTTTACCTCTGGGAAAATAAAAATGAATAAAACAACATTATCAATAGCGCTAGGCTTGTGTTTAATAACGGGATCGGCGGTCGGGAAAAATAATCAACTGACGCTGGAACAACGAATGGAACAGCTTGAAGCGCGGCTTGCCGCCGCGGAAAGCCGGGCGACGGTAGCGGAAGGCCAGGTGCGGGATTTACAGGCGAAGCAGAATGCCGCTATTCAGGCGGCGCAAACCCGTGTGCCGGTAAACAGCGCGGCAGCAACCGCGGAGAGTAAAAAGAATCTTAGCGTCCCGGAGCTGAAATTATCCGGCTATGGCGATCTGAAAATCTACGGCGACGTGGAGTTCAACATGGACGCGGAAAGCAAACACGGCCTGCTGGCGATGACCAACGCCGATGTCGGCAGCGATCCCACCTACGATAAGTGGGATTTAAACGGCCGTATCCTGCTCGGCTTCGACGGTATCCGCAAAACGGATAACGGCTATTTTGCCGGTTTCTCTGTCCAGCCGCTGGCGGATATGACCGGCTCGATGAACCTCGACGATGCGGTTTTCTTCTTTGGTCAGGAGAACGACTGGAAGGTGAAAGTGGGGCGCTTTGAAGCGTACGATATGTTCCCGCTGAATCAGGACACCTTCGTCGAGCACTCCGGTAATACCGCCAACGACCTCTACAGCGACGGCCATGGCTATATCTATATGATGAAAGAGGGTCGCGGCCGCTCTGACGCAGGCGGCAACTTCCTGCTGAGCAAGCAGCTTGATAACTGGTATTTTGAGCTCAACACCCTGCTGGAAGACGGTACGTCGCTGTACGACAACGGTGGCTACCATGGTCGTGATATGGAGCAGAAAAAGAACGTCGCCTATTTGCGCCCGGTGGTGTCATGGGCGAAAGACGAATTTTTCGTTGCCGCGGCCATGGAAGCGAACGTGGTGCAGAACGCCTACGGCTATAAAGATGCCCAGGGCAACTTTATCGATCAGTCGGGGCGCACCGGCTATGGCCTGACCATGACCTGGAACGGCCTGAAGCGCGACCCGGAGGACGGGGTGGTGGTTAATCTGAACACCGCTTATATGGACGCCAGCAACGAACAGGATTTGACCGCCGGGGTGAACGCGCTGTGGCGGCGCTTCGAGCTGGGATATATCTACGCGCATAACAAAATCAGCGATTATGCCGGGGTGATTTGCGATAACGACTGCTGGATTAAGGATGAAGGCACCTACAATATTCATACCTTCCACGCGTCGTATCAAATTCCGAACGTGATGAATATGCAGAACTTTAATATCTATCTCGGCGCCTATTACTCCATTCTCGACAGCGACGAGAAGCTGAGCCAGGGGGATGATGACGATCGCTACGGCGCGCGGGTGCGCTTTAAGTACTTCTTCTAAGCGCTTGAAACGGCTGCCCCGCTCAGCACAACGGGGCAGCCATAGTTTTACTCCAGATAAAACACCTCTTTAAGCTCCGCGCTTACCGGACTGTTGTCCGGATTGGCAGGCATCACATCGCGCATATGCTGCCACCAGCGCTGGCACACCTCGGTGCCGGCGACGGCGTCCCAGCGCGCTTCGGATTCAATCTCCACCGTGGCGAACAGCAGATGGCGCTCTTTATCGAGATAAATCGCGTAGTGGTGCGCGCCGTGGGCTTTCAGCACCGCTTCCAGCTCCGGCCAGATGGGGTTATGACGGCGCTGATACTCTTCATGCGCGTCCGGGTTTACCTGCATCACGAAAGCTTTGCGGATCATAATGCCTCCAGATAGAGTTCGCGGACTTCATCGCGGCTGGCGGTGCGCGGATTGCACGGCGCGCACGGGTCGGCCAGCGCTTTATCCAGCCAGCCTTCAATATCGGCTTTACTGACGCCAAGCTGGCTGAAGCCTTGCGGAATGCCGACGCGTTTGCTTAGCGCGCGGATGGCGTTGATGGCCTCCATGCTGGCCGCTTCATCGCTCATACCGCGGGTATCGACGCCCATCGCCTGCGCCACGCGCGCGAAGCGGGCAACCGCGTTCGGCCGGTTAAAGTTTTCGATGATCGGCAGCAGGATGGCGTTGCACACGCCGTGCGGCAGGTTGTGGGTAGCGCCAGGCTGATGGGCCAGCGCGTGCACCAGGCCGAGACCGGCGCTGTTAAACGCCATGCCCGCCAGATACTGGCCAAACGCCATCTGCTCGCGGGCTTCAAGGTGGTGTCCATCGTCGACGGCTTGCGGCAGCCACAGGTTGATCAGGCGAATCGCTTCCAGGGCGTTGGCATCGGTCAGCGGATGCGCGCCCACGGAAACAAAGGCTTCAATGGCGTGGGTCAGCGCGTCCATGCCGGTGGCGGCGGTAATGGATGGCGGGATATCCAGCATCACGCTGGCGTCATCGACGGCGATATCGGGAATGATATTGGGGTCGATAATCACCTCTTTTACCTGGCGCTCGGCGTCGATAATAACCGCATTGCTGGTCATCTCCGCCGCGGTGCCGGCGGTTGTGTTGATGGCCACCAGCGGCACGCCGGCGTTTTTCACTTTGCCGACGCCGGAGTAGGCGGTCGATGGCCCCGGGTTGGCGGTGAGGATTTTTATCGCTTTGGCGGTATCAATCGGGCTGCCGCCGCCGAAGGCGATAAGGTAATCACACCCGGCCTCGCGATACGCCGCGTAGCCTTTTTGCACCAGCGCTTCCGTTGGGTTAGGGAACACCTCGTCAAACAGATGGTAAGACATCTGCTGTTCATCCAGGGCGGTAAACAGGCTGTCGAGCAGCCCCAGCTTCACCAGCTGACCGTCGGTGACGATCAGCGCTTTGCCCCAGCGTTTACCCGCCACCAGCTTGACCATATCGCCGATTGCGCCCGCGCCGTGGAGGCTGATTTTGGGCAGTGCCAACATAAAACTCATGATAATTCTCCTTAATGTTGATTTTGGGTAATCCGTTTCCCTTCACCCGCCCCCGGGTCGCGGCTGGCGCCTTACCCGGGCTACACGTACCGGTCAGATTAGGGGGAAGGGGAAATTAAATTCGTCTTCGCTGCATCATCCGCCGGGTAATAATCGGCAGCGAGATCACCACGATCAGCATCGCGCCGATGATGATCGACATCACGATCCCCGGCACGTTGAGCAGGCTCAGGCCAAACGTCACCAGCCCCATCAGGAAGGCGGCGATAATCACCCCCACCATGCTGCCGGAGCCGCCGAGAATATTGACGCCGCCGAGCACCGCCATCGTGACGACCGCCAGCTCCCAGCCCATCGCCAGCGTCGGGCGGGTGCTGCCGAGCCTCGAGGTCAGCAGGACCGCCGCCAGCCCGGCCATCAGCCCGACCAGCGCGAACAGCACCAGATTGTGGCGCTTGACGTTGATTCCGGAGAACCAGGCTCCGGTCGGGTTATTGCCGATGGCGTAGGTCCGGCGGCCAAAGTTGGTTTTATGCAGCAGGAAGGTAAAGGCGGCGGCGAGGAGGATAAACAGCGCGAACTCAAAAGAGAGCGCCCCCCACACGTAGCCCTGGCCGAACCAGGCGAAGCTGTCCGGGTAGTGATTGAGCGCCTTGTCGCCCAGCAGAATGTAGGTTATTCCGCGATACAGGCTCATGGTGCCGATGGTGATCACAATCGACGACAGGTTAAAGCGCGTCACCAGGATACCGTTGAACAGGCCGCACAGCAGCCCCACGCCCAGCCCGACGGCCACCAGCAGCGGCGTATCCATACCCGCCGCCGCGCAGAAGCCCATCGCCGTTGAGCTCAGCGCCATCGTCGAGGCTACCGAAAGGTCGATCTCTCTGGCGATAATCAGCATCGCCATCGGCAGCACGATGATCGCTTTTTCGGTAAAGTTAAACGTGGCGTCCGACAGGTTCCAGATATTAAGGAAGTAGGGTGACGCCAGGGCGTTAACCACGAATACCGCCAGGGTTACCGCCAGCAGAAACCCTTCCCAGCACAGCAAGCGGCGCAGCGGCGACGGCGCGGCCGGGGCGCTTTTCATCTCTTCAGACATCATTATTTTGCTCATGATTTCACCGCCTGTTTCTGCCGCGCCAGCGCCGCGTTGCGCAGGATTAATCGTCCGCTACCTTTATTACCGCGTTCGTTAAGCAGCACCGCAATGACGATCACCGCGCCGGAAATGGCCATTTGCCAGAACGGCGAAATGCCAATCACCGGCAGGGCGTTATTGATAACGCCGAGGAACAGCGCGCCGCACAGGCAGCCGAGCACGCGACCGGTTCCGCCCATGGTGCTGATGCCGCCGATGACGCAGGCGGCGACCACCTGCAGTTCAAAACCGTTGGCGACATCGACATAGGCGACGGCGAAGCGCGAGATCCACAGATAGCCGCAGAACCCGGCCAGCGCGCCGGAGAGGCAGAAGCTGACAAACTGCATTTTCCCGGCGTTAATCCCGGTGTAGTACGCCGCCGTCGCGTTGCCGCCCGCGGTGTACAAGGCCCGGCCGGTGCGGCTGTAGCGGAGGAAATAGCCCACCAGCAGCAGCGCGGCGATGGCGCACCAGCTCAGCAGCGGCAGCCCCAGCAGCGAGGCGCGCGGCAGGCCGAGAAAATCGGCGCTCATCTGGTGCGAGTTAACCCAGCCGCCGTCGGAAAGCAGGAAGATAATCCCGCGATAAATACTCATGGTGCCCAGCGTGACCACGATGGCCGGAATGCCGAGCCGCCAGACCAGCAGGCCGTTAATCATCCCCATCAGCAGGCCAAGCAGGGTCGCCAGTGCCAGCAGCGCCGCCACCGGGATACCCGGATAGTGGGCGTTGAGCAGCGCGACGATCATCCCGGTCAGCGCCAGATTGGCGGCCATCGACAGATCGATCCCTTTGGTGAGCAGTACCATCATCTGGCCGAGGGCGAGGACGATCAGAATGGCGGTGTCGTTAAACATCTCCACCAGATTGCCCGGCGAGACGAACGACGGCGCCCGGCTGCCGATAGCGCCGATCAGCAAAACGATCACCGCCGCCAGCAACGCTTCGCGGTGTTTAAGCAGTTGTTTACCCATTACGCTGCCTCCCGACCGGCGCCGCTGGCGGCGCTGACGATGGTTTCCGCCGTCGCTTCACCGGCGCGATACTCGGCCACCATCAGCCCTTCGTGCATCACGATAATCCGGTCGGCCATGCCCATCACTTCCGGCAGCTCCGAAGAGACCATAATGACCGCCAGCCCCTGGCTGACCAGCTCGGACATAAACTGGTGCACCGCCGCTTTGGAGCCGATATCGATGCCTTTAGTCGGTTCGTCGAGGATAATCACCTCGGGATGGGTCGCCAGCCATTTGCCGATCACCACTTTTTGCTGATTGCCGCCGGAAAGGGTTTCCACCGCCTGCCGCCAGCTAAAGGCCTTAACCTGCAGGCGCGAGGCGTACTCGTCCGCCAGCCGCCATTCGCGGGCGTCGTTAAGCACGCCGCCGGGGTTCAGTTTGCTGAGCTGCGGCAGGCTGATGTTCTGGGCGATCGGCAGGGCGATAATTGCTCCCTGCTTCTGCCGCTCTTCCGGCACGCAGACGATACCGGCGCCGATCGCGTCGGCCGGCTGGCGAAAGCGCATCGGTTTTCCCTTCAGCACGATATCGCCGGAAGAGGGATGCGAGACTCCGGAGAGCGCCTGCATCAGCTCGGTGCGCCCGGCGCCCACCAGCCCGTAAAAGCCAAGGATCTCCCCTTTGCGCAGGCTGAAGCTGATATGGGCGAACTCGGTGGGGTGGCAGAGGTCTTTCACCTCCAGCACCGTTTCCCCTGGGATACAATCGACTTTCGGGTAGGTTTGGGTAATCGCGCGGCCCACCATCATCGCCACCATCCGCTCTTCGGTGATGTCGTTAATCGCACCGGAGCTGACGTACACGCCGTCGCGCAGAATGGTGTAGTAGTCCGCCAGCTCGAAAATCTCATCGAACTTATGCGAAATAAACAGGATCGCTTTGCCGTCCTGCTTCAGGCGCTCAACGATCTGATAGAACTCCAGAATTTCATGCTGCGAGAGCGCGGCGGTCGGCTCATCGAGGATCACCACCTGAGCTTCAAAGGAGAGCGCCCGGGCGATGGCGACCATATGGCGCTGGGCGATACTGAGGGTTTTCAGCGTCGCGCGCGGGTCAATCTGTACCTCGAGGCGGGTGAGAATTTCGCTGGCTTTGCGGTGCATGGCGGGCCAGTCGAGCTTCTTCAGCAGGCCGCGATGCAGATACTGGCCGACGAAGATATTTTCGGTGACCGAGAGTTCGTCGAACAGCACGGTTTCCTGATGAATCGCGGTGATCCCGACCTTATGCGCCGACTCCGGGTTCGGCAGTTGGATAGGGATCGCTTTATAGAGAATCTCGCCCTCTTCGGGCTGATAAATGCCGGTCATCACTTTGACCAGCGTCGATTTCCCCGCGCCGTTTTCGCCGATTAAAGCGGTCACTTTGCCGGGCCAGAGATCGAGCTGTACGTTTTCAAGGGCGCGCACACCGGGAAAAACCTTGGTGATGCCCTTCAGCGACAGCAGTGGGGTGGATGCTGACATGATAGTTCTCCGTAAAATCACCCCTCACCCTAACCCTCTCCCCAAAGGGGCGAGGGAACCGTTCAGTGCTCGCTGGCAGCAGTGCGCAGAGGGCCTGACTTTCTCCCTCTCTTTTGGAAGAGGGCCGGAGTGAGGAAACAGGGTTAGAAAATTTTCGAGAACTTATCGATGTTGCTCGCATCGTAGACGAACGGTTCGGCCATCGCGCCGCTACCGTCGGCGTCCAGCTTCACTTTGCCCAGCTTGCCCATATTGGCTTCGGTTTTGGTCGCCGTGCCTTTGACTAAATCGTCGGCCAGATACGTGGCGGCGTAGCCGAGGTCAATCGGGTTCCAGATGGCGAAGCTTTTGCTGGCACCGGACTTAATCGCCCCGGCCATTTCCGACGGCAGCCCCAGCCCGGTGACGTAGACCTTGCCGATTTTGCCCTGATCTTTCACCGCCTGCGCGGCGGCCACGATCCCCACCGACGAAGGCGAAACGATCACTTTCAGGTCAGGATATGACTTCAGCAGGCCCACCGCTTCGCGGTAGCTTTTATCCGACAGATCGTCCCCGTAGGCGACAGTCACCAGATTGACGGACGGGTACTGCGGCAGCACCTTTTTCATCTCCTCAATCCAGATGTTCTGGTTGGTGGAGGTTGGGGTGGCGCTTAAAATCGCCACATCGCCTTTTTCCACGTTCAGCGCCTTCAGCGCATCGGCGGCGAGCTTAACGTTGGTTTCGCCAATCAGCGCGTTATTGGACGGATTAAGATGGATCTGGCGGCCCGCCGGCGCGACGCCGGAGTCCCAGGAGACCACCTTAATGCCGCGCTGCATCGCTTTTTTCAGTACCGGCACCACGGCGTCGGGATCGTTAGCGGAAATGGCGATCGCATCCACCCCCTGGGCGATCAAACCATTCAGCACTTCGATCTGCGCTTCGGCGGTGGTGGTGGTCGGGCCGGTATAGATCACTTTGACATCGCCTAACTCTTTGGCCGCTTCCTGCGCGCCGACGTTCGCTGCTTCGAAGAATCCATTTCCCAATGATTTCGCCACGAGGGCGATTTTGACTTCGGCTAAAGCGGAACCGGACAACGCCAGGATGGCAACGGTGAGGATCAAGCTTGTGTTTGTTTTCATTGCTTTTACTCCACATGAGTTAGTTTGTAGGGTTTGCAGGTGATTTTTTCGCCCCGTCTCGGTGAGCGGGGCGCGATGTTGTTATGGATAAAGGTCTAACGCGGACTGCAGGGGTTGAACGTTGAAGCGTTTGCCAAGGGCGACCAGCTCTTCGCGGGTGATGGTTTGTTTCATCCCGCCCATTGAGTAAACTTTCACCAGCACCTCGGCGGATTTCTCAGCGGTATCGATCAGGCCGAAGGTTTCGTCCAGATTGGGGCCGCTGCCGAAAACGCCGTGGAACGGCCACAGCACCAGCGAATGTTTCTGCATCGCCTCGGCGGTGGCCTGGCCGATTTCGTCGGTGCCCGGCACCATCCACGGCAGGATGCCGACGCCGTCCGGGAAGACCACCAGGCATTCGGTACTCCCTTCCCACAGCTTGCGGGTAAACAGATCGCTGTTGTTCTCCAGCACGTAGGTCAGGGCGATCAGATTGGTGGCGTGGCAGTGCATGATCACCCGGTCTTTACCGTTGGTCAGCCGGATGCGCTCGCTGTGCGACAGGAAGTGCGCCGGCAGCTCGGATGTTGGCACCGCATCGTTGGTCAGGCCCCAAAGAATATGGTATCCCGCGCCGTCGCTGTCGACTTTCACCACCCCGAGGTTCGCCGCCGGGTCGAGCTGGACGTTACGGAAGAATTTACCGGAACCGGTGACGATAAACGGCTGGTTAGCCAGCGTCGGCATCGGCTGGCTCAGGGCGATATAGCGCGGTTTAGCGTGGAAATCCGCCGCGTAGGGTTCGATATCCGCTTCGTCGAGGCGCAGCGTCAGGTTGCCGCCGTTGCGCTCGTCCCAGCCTTTCAGCCAGGCGTCAGAAGTGGCTTTAATCATGCCCTGGACGAACCAGGCGTCGATAATGGTCTGCATAGTCTTGTCTTTCCTGTTGATTCGGCGCGGGGTTGGCCCCTCGCCCTGAATATGTGCGAGCCCCCGGATTGCGCCGTAAACGGCTTATCCGGGCTACCGGTTTGTAGCCCGGCCGCGGCACGGGGAACGTCCGGGCTTTACCCGCGCTGGCTCAGAACCGCATTCTCATAAGCGCGTACGTTATCCAGCCACTGGCTGCCTGCCGGCGTATCGTGACGCTGACAGTACATCTCCCAGATGGCCTGCCACGGCAGGCACTTCTGCTCTTCCAGCAGCGCCAGGCGGGCGGTGTAATCGCCGTCGAGCTCCAGCTGACGCAGCTGCCCGGTCGGTTCCAGCAGGGCGCGCAGCAGGGCTTTCTTCATATTGCGGGTACCAATCACCCACGCCGCGATGCGGTTAATCGAAGCGTCGAAGAAATCGAGACCGATATGCACGCGGTCGAACAGATCGTGACGGATGATTTCGCTGGCGATGGCCTGGGTTTCGTCATCCAGCAGCACCACGTGGTCGCTGTCCCAGCGTACCGGACGGCTGACGTGCAGCAGCAGGCGCGGGATATAGAGCATGGCGGCGGAGATTTTGTCGGAGATGACCTCCGTCGGGTGGAAGTGGCCGGCATCCAGGCACAGGGCGGTCTGGCGGCTGGTGGCGTAGCCCATATAGAACTCATTGGAGCCGACGGTGTAGCTTTCCGCGCCGATACCGAACAGTTTGCTCTCGACGGCATCAATGTGGTGCGCCGGGTCGAGTTTCTCGCTGATCACTTCATCGAGCGCGTTCAGCAGGCGCTGGCGCGGCGCGAAGCGGTCAACGGTAATATCCTTCATGCCGTCCGGGATCCAGATATTCATTACCGACGGCGTGCCCAGCTGCTCGCCGAAGTAAGCGGAAATACGGCGGCTGGCTTTGCAGTGATCGATCCAGAACTGGCGGATTTCATCGTTGGCGTGCGACAGCGTAAAGCCATCGGCGCTTAGCGGATGCGAGAAGCAGGAGGGGTTAAAATCGAGCCCCAGCTTGTTGGCTTTCGCCCACTCAACCCAGTTTTTAAAGTGCTCCGGCTTAATTTCATTACGCGGCACCGGCGCGTCGGATTCGAGATAGAGCGCGTGCAGGTTCAGGCGTTTTGGCCCGGGGATCAGGCTCAGCGCCTGCTCAAGGTCGGCGCGCAGCTCGCTGGCGTTACGCGCTTTACCCGGGTAGTTGCCGGTGGCCTGAATACCGCCGGTCAGGCTTCCTTCCGGGTTTTCGAAACCGACGACGTCATCGCCCTGCCAGCAGTGCATGGAAACGGGCAGGCGATCCAGCTGGCGCAAGGCCTCCTCGACGTCCACGCCGACGCTGGCGTAGCGCTGTTTGGCAATTTCCCAGGCTTGTTCAAGTTGAGTGGTCATGCGCAAAGCTCCTTGGTCTGTTGTGGCTGAAACTGCGCGACGAAGCGGGCAATTTCACTTTCAGGATTGGGGGTAAAGGTGGTGAGGGCGTAGTTTTGCCGCACCACCTGACGGAATTCATCGACGTTGTGCAGCTCGTCCAGGGTCATCAGCTGAATGCCGATATTGCCCAGGGTGGAGGCCTCAATCGGGCCGGCGGTCACGGTGATGCCGCAGGCGTCGGCGCACAGCTGGTTGAGCAGTTCGTTCTGGCAGCCGCCGCCGACAATATGCAGCTGGCTGAACGGCTGACCGCGCAGCGCCGCCAGCTCGTTGAGCACCCGGGCGTAGAGCAGCGCCAGGCTGTCAAAAATACAGCGCGCCAGCTCGGCGTCGGTATCGGGAACCGGCTGCCCGGCTTCGCGGCAGGCGGCCTGGATTTCCGCGCTCATGTTGTCCGGGTTGATAAAGCGGTCATCGTTGCAGTCAATGACGAAGCGGCAGGCCGGAAGCGCAGCGGTACGCGCGATCAGCGCCGGCAGGTCGCCGACGTTTTGCTCCTTGAGCACCCGCTGCAGCAGCCACAGGCCCATAATATTTTTCAGCACCCGATAGCGGCCTTCGGCACCGCCTTCGTTGGTGATATTGGCCCTTAGCGCCGCATCGCTGGTGCAGGGGGTTTTGCTTTCAAAGCCCATCAGCGACCAGGTGCCGGAAGAGAGATACGCGGCGTTTTTGCTGGCCAGCGGCGAGGCGATAACCGCGCTGGCGGTATCGTGGCTGGCGACGGCGACCACCGGGATGTTATTGCCCTGCGGGCAAATCCAGTGGCCAATAACGTTGCCGGGATGGGTCGGCGTTCCGAACCAGTCGCGCGGCGCGCCGCTCCAGTTCAGCAGATCTTCATCCCAGCTATCGCTGTTGATGTTGACCAGCTGCGTGGTAGTGGCGTTGGTGTATTCCCAGTTCATGTTGCCGGTCAGGCGGAAGCTAAAGTAGTCCGGGATCAGCAGCGCGTGCGCGGCCTGGCTGACCAGCTCCGGCTGCTGTTCAACCAGCGCGCGCAGCTGATAAAGGGTATTAAACGGCAGAAACTGAATACCGCTGCGGCGGTAGATCTCCGCCCGGCCCAGTTGCTCTTCGGCATGGCGCATCAGGCCCTGGGTGCGGGAGTCGCGATAGGAAACCGGCAGGCCGACGCGCTGACCCGCTTTATCCAGCAGGACATAATCCACGCCCCAGGTATCGATGCCGATGCTGTCGATCAGGATGCCCTGTTCGCAGACCTTCTCCAGACCGCGGCGAATTTCCCCTTCCAGGCTATCGAGATCCCAGCAGTCGAAGCCATCCACCTTTTGCAGGCTATTGGTAAAACGGTGAATTTCACGCAGCGCCAGCGTTTGCTGACCGGGCTGATAACCGGCGAGCATCACCCGCCCGCTGGAGGCGCCTAAATCGACGGCGACACAATGACGATAACTCATGGGAAGATCCTTGTGAAAATCATTGCATACAGTCTAAAAAAGTCGCGTCGGGCTCACCTTCTTGTTACTGACAGGGAAAATTGGCCGCTGGCAAGAAAGCAAAGGTGACCGTGAGGGAGGTCACAGTTTCGTTTTCTCCGCGCTGGGGTGAGGGATGTAATGTTGTCCGCAGTTCCCGATCTTTCCCGTCATTTCTTGAAAAAGCGGCAGGCTTTACGAATTTTGCGGTCAAAAATTGAAGGCCGGATCGCCGACCCTTAATTACTATTTGCTCCACTGATTGATAACTTTTCTCATCTCGAGGAGCGGCTATGACTATGTTGCACAGTGTGGATTTCTTTAAGTCCGGCGTTTCAGCTGTCGCCATTGAGCCGCGGCTCCCGCAATCCGCTTTTCCTGAGCATCACCATGATTTTCATGAGATTGTTATTGTGGAGCACGGCACCGGGATTCACGTTTTCAACGGCCAGCCCTACACCATCAGCGGCGGCTCGGTCTGCTTTATCCGCGATCACGATCGCCATCTCTACGAGCACACGGATAATTTATGCCTGACTAACGTGCTCTATCGCGCGCCGGACGCGTTTCGCTTTTTGTCCGGCCTGAACGAGCTGTTGCCGCAGGAGCAGGAGGGGAACTACCTCTCGCACTGGCGGGTGAATCAGAATGCGTTGCAGCAGGTGCGCCAGATTGTGGAGCAGATGGAGAACGTTGGCGCGGATGCGGATATGCACGCCATCGCCAGCCGCGAGATTTTATTTATGCAGCTGCTGGTGCACCTGCGTAAAAGCAGCCTCGCCGAAGGGGCCGCCAACAACGACGCGCGGCTCAACCATTTGATGGCCTGGCTGGAAGACCATTTTGCCGAGGATATCTGCTGGGAAGAGGTGGCGGCGCGCTTTTCGCTCTCCTTGCGAACCCTGCACCGTCAGTTAAAACAGCAAACCGGGCTGACGCCGCAGCGCTATCTGAATCGGGTGCGGTTGATGAAAGCGCGCCATCTGCTGCGCCATAGCGATGATAGCGTGACCGATATCGCCTATCGCTGCGGATTCGGCGACAGTAACCACTTTTCGACGCTTTTCCGCCGCGAGTTTGACTGGTCTCCGCGCGATATTCGCCAGGGGCGCGACGCCATTCTTCAGTAACGGGAGAGCAGTCAACGTTTTGACAGACATAAACGCGAATAATGAAACGTTATTCGCGTCCGGAGTTGATGTCGTGGCAGGTCAGCTGATTCTTCGCAAAGATGAATTTTTTGCCTCTCCCGCTCAGGCGGTGGCGGTGGCGGATCGCTATCCGCAAAACGTCTTCGCCGAGCACACCCATGAGTTCTGCGAACTGGTGCTGGTGTGGCGGGGTAACGGCCTGCATGTCCTGAACGATCGTCCGTGGCGCATTACCCGCGGCGATCTGTTCTATATCCGCGCGGAAGATAAACACTCCTACGCCTCGGTGAACGATCTCGTCCTGCAAAACGTCATTTATTGCCCGGACCGGCTGCGGCTTAACTTTGACTGGGCCGCGCACATTCCCGGCCTGTTCGGCACCCCGTGGGTTCCGCACTGGCGGATTGGCAGCAGCGGCATGGCCCAGGTCAGGCAGGTGATTACCCAGCTGGAGCATGAAAGCAGCCGCAGCGATGCGCAGGCCAATAATATGGCCGAACTGCTGTTTGCGCAGCTGGCGCTTATTCTTCAGCGCTATCGCTACGCCACCGATAATCTGGCGGCAACCCAAAGCGAAGCGCTGCTCGATAAGCTGCTCACCGAGCTGGCGGGCAGCCTCAATCGTCCTTTCTTTCTTGACCGTTTTTGCGAGCGCGAAGGGTGCAGCGAACGCGCGCTGCGCCAGCAGTTTCGTCAGCAGACGGGGATGACCATCAACCACTACCTGCGCCAGCTGCGCATCTGTCACGCGCAGTATCTGCTGCAGCATACCGAACGGCTGATTGGCGAAGTGGCGATGCAGTGCGGGTTTGAAGACAGCAACTACTTTTCGGTGGTGTTTAACCGCGAGATAGGCATGACGCCGGGGCAGTGGCGGCAGCGCAGTCGCACCGCCGCCTGACGACGCTAGTTCGCCATTCCCAGACCAACGATATTGGCGGCGATAATAATCACCACGCAGCCGAGGCTGAGGACGCCCACCGGACGACGGCCGGCGTTGTTCCACTCTTTCAGTATCAGACCCACGAGGCCGCCGCACAGCACGTAGAAGCTCATATGCAGCATCCAGCTCATGTAGTCGTACTGCGCCGGAATGCTGGCGTGACCCCAGGCGTAGAAAAAGAACTGCAGATACCACATCAGGCCGCCTAACGCCGAAAGCAGGATATTGCTGATGATGAGCGGTTTTGCCAGCGAGAAGTCGGCTTTTATCGACAGGTTTTTTACTTTTGCCAGACGGATAAAGCAGAAGCCGAGGTTGACCAGCGCGCCGCCGCCCATGATCACCACATAGCTTGGCAGCGCGGTGTAGAGCGGATCAACGCCGAGCGCGGCGGCGGCTTCATGCATCGGCTTGGCGGCGTTCATGGCGAACGACATACCGGCCGAGAAGATGCCGCACATCACCGCCAGCAGCAGCCCCTTTTTCAGGTTGAAGTCTTCGGCTTTGATGCCCATTTTGCGCTCTTTCAGCTGGCCTGCGCGGGTGACGATACCCACGCCAATCACCGCGACCAGTACGCCGAGCAGCGTCATCTGGCCGCCTTTAGTGTTAATGAGAACATCAAACTGACCGTTAAGAATCGGCGTCATTAACGTGCCGACAATCAGCGTGATACCAATGGCGATGCCGATCCCCATCGACATCCCCAGGTAACGCATCGTCAGGCCGTAGTTGATATTACCGATACCCCACATGGCGCCGAACAGGAAAACGGGCAGCAGAGTGGAGGCGTTAAAAGAACCGTAATAGGCCCAGAAATCGGGCAGCAGCATGGCGCTGATGGCCCAGGGGAGGATCAGCCAGGAGACAATACCGCCGATAGACCACATGGTTTCCCAGGACCAATGTTTAACTTTCTTGAACGGGGCATAGAAACAGGCTGCACTGGCCGCACCTATCAAATGCCAAAAAATACCCATCGTAATCGCGTGATTCATTGATTTTATCCTCATCTATTTTTTATCGGATAAATCTTCTTCCGACCCGATGAGTGTAAAAATCGGTCAGTTTTTCCGCCTTTAAGCTGTTGCCACCCGAAGCCTGAACCTGGCAACCAAAAACTTAATTAGTTGTTCTGTATCACAAAACGACATCTATTACCCATTGTTATAACCTTATTAAAAATACGGCATTGATAAGCGTTTTCAATATCATTTAATTAACTATAATGAACCAACTGCTTACGCGGCATTAACACTTTCCGCCGCTCGACAATAATGGAGATGATTATGAGTTATACACTGCCTGCCCTGCCGTACGCTTATGACGCCCTGGAACCGCATTTTGACAAGCAGACGATGGAAATCCATCACACTAAACACCACCAGACCTACGTAAATAACGCTAACGCAGCGCTGGAAAGCCTGCCTGAGTTCGCGAGCCTGTCCGCAGAAGAGCTGATTACCAAACTGGATCAGCTGCCGGCAGACAAAAAAACCGTGCTGCGTAACAACGCAGGCGGCCACGCTAACCACAGCCTGTTCTGGAAAGGCCTGAAAACCGGTACCACCCTGCAGGGCGACCTGAAAGCGGCTATCGAGCGTGATTTCGGTTCCGTTGACAACTTCAAAGCGGAATTTGAAAAAGCGGCGACGACCCGTTTCGGCTCCGGCTGGGCGTGGCTGGTGCTGAAAGGCGACAAGCTGGCGGTGGTTTCTACCGCTAACCAGGACTCCCCGCTGATGGGCGAAGCGATCTCTGGCGCTTCCGGCTTCCCGATTATCGGCCTGGACGTGTGGGAACACGCTTACTACCTGAAATTCCAGAACCGCCGCCCGGACTACATCAAAGCGTTCTGGGACGTGGTGAACTGGGACGAAGCCGCAGCGCGTTTTGCCGCCAAAAAATAAGGTTGCATTGTGCTGAGCGAGAAGCGAGTCTGATGACTCGCTTTTTTTATATCCGCAGCAAAGGAGCAGCGATGCACTATCCGGTGAATGTCTTTGTGGGCAAGGTAAGGGATTATGACGGCAGCCGTCCAAGCGCCATCGGTAAAATTCAGGTCGATGGTGAACTGACCCTCGGCGATTTGGGGCTGGAGGGCGATGAGCAGGCGGAGAAGAAAATTCACGGCGGGCCGGACCGCGCGCTGTGCCACTATCCCCGTGAACACTACGCCCACTGGGCCCGTGAGCTTCCGCAGCAGGCGGATCTTTTCTGCGCCCCGGCGTTTGGCGAAAATCTCTCGACCGAAGGGCTGACCGAAAAAAACGTCTACATTGGCGATATCTTCCGCTGGGGAGAAGCGCTGATTCAGGTCACGCAGCCGCGATCGCCGTGCTTCAAGCTCAACTATCACTTTGCCGTCAGCGATATGGCGCAGCTTATGCAAAACAGCGGCAAAACCGGCTGGCTGTATCGGGTGGTGGCGGGCGGGCAGGTGTCCAGCGATGCGCCGCTGGCGCTGGTTTCCCGGCTCAGCGACGTGAGCGTTCACGAAGCGGGCGCCATCGCCTGGCAGATGCCGTTTGATGATGAGCAGTACCACCGTCTGCTCTCCGCGGCGGGGCTGTCGGTAAGCTGGAGCCGTACCATGCAGAAACGGCGCCTGAGCGGGAAGATCGAAAATAATTCGCGGAGATTGTGGGGAAAATAGCGCTTCCGTGCGCGTTCCCGGATGGCGGCGCGTTGCGCCTTATCCGGGCTACCCGTTTCGAACCCGGCCCGGCGAAGCCAGGCCGGGGGGATCAGGTGCGCTTGTACAGCGGCAGCCAGAGGGTTAAGCGCAGGCCGCCCAGCGGGCTGTCGTCGGCCTTCACCCAACCGCGATGCTGTTGAATCGCCGCCTCGACAATCGCCAGCCCCAGGCCGGTACCGCCAGACTCGCGGTCGCGCGCCTCATCGGTACGGTAGAACGGACGGAAAATCTGCTCGCGATCCTCCGGACTCACGCCCGGGCCGTCATCATCGACGTTCACCGTGATGCCGTCTTTATCCACTGAGAAGCTTACCGAAATTTTAGTATGCGAGTAGCGCAGCGCGTTACGCACGATATTCTCCAGCGCGCTTTCCAGGGCATTGGGGTTACCGTACAGCGGCCACGGCCCCGGCGGATACTCGACGGTGAACGATTTCCCCATCTGTTCGGCTTCAAAGGCGGCGTTATCCAGCACCTCGCCCCACAGCTGGTTGGCTTTCACCGTTTCGCTGACCAGCGCGGTTTTCGCCTGATTGCGCGACATCACCAGCAGGTCGTTGATCATGCTATCCAGCCGGTGCGCTTCCATCTCAATCCGCTCCAGCTCTTTGCTTTCCCCGCTGCGGCGGCGCAGCAATGCGGTGCCTAACTGCAGGCGGGTCAGCGGCGTGCGCAGTTCGTGCGAGATATCGGACAGCAGACGATGCTGGCTGGACATCATGCGCTCCAGCGCGGTCACCATCTGGTTAAAACTGGTCCCGGCGGCTAAAAACTCCTGCGGACCGGCTTCCAGCTCCGGATGCTGACGCAGGTTGCCCTGGGCGACTTCATCGGCGGCATTTTTGAGCTTACGCGCGGGTTTCGCCAGGCTCCACGCCAGCCATAGCAGCAGCGGGGCGCTGACTAACATCGTGACGATCAGCAGCAGTAGCGGCCGGTCGAACAGCAGATTGATGAAGTCTGATTGTGACGTATTGGCAGGACGAATCAGATAGAGCTGGTAGTTATCTTCTCCATCCCTGACGGAAAAAGGCCCGACCATTTCCAGACGACCATAGCGCTTTTTCTGCGGATGGTCGGCGTTATCCGCCTGGCCGATAAAGTTGCGGATAATCTGCATTTCGTTGCGTTCGGCACCGATAACGCGACCTTCGCTGGTGACCAGCAGCAAACGCTGGCCCGGCGGAGCCCACTTATCGATGGCGCGAAACAGACGACGCCACCACATCAGGTCGTTTGGCGGATCGTTCGCCAGTTCGGCCTCGACGTGCTGTTCAATCATGATGCCCTGACGTTGCTCGCTCTCCAGCAGCTCGGTCATCTGGCGCGAGTCCAGCTTAGGCAGCATCAGAACCAGCATCAACACCAGCGCCAGCGTGAGCCAGAAAATAGCGAAGATGCGTGCGGTTAAACTTCCAATCATGAAGCCGATACCATCAGATAGCCGCGTCCGCGCAGGGTTTTAAACCACGGATGGCCGTCTTTGCGCTCCGGCAGCTTGCGCCGCAGGTTGGAGATGTGCATATCGATTGCGCGATCGAATGGCGTCAGGCGTTTACCCAGCACTTCCTGGCTAAGATGCTCACGCGATACCACCTGGCCAAGATGCTGCGCCAGAAGATAGAGCAGGGTGAACTCGGTGCCGGTCAGCTCGAGGGTCAGACCATCGAAGCTGGCTTCCTGGCGACCAGGGTTAAGGCTTAGCGCATCCACTTCCAGCGTCGGTGAACCGGCTTCGGTTGTCTGCTGCTGCTCGCTCCAGTGCGACCGGCGCAGAATCGCGCGTATACGCGCCACCAGCTCACGATCGTTGAACGGCTTAGGCAAATAATCGTCCGCGCCCAGCTCGAGGCCGAGAACGCGATCCAGCTCGCTCCCGCGGGCCGTTAGCATGATAACCGGGGTCTGGTGTGTCTGACGCAACTCTTTGAGCGTGTCGATACCGTTTTTCTTCGGCATCATCACATCAAGCAAAAGTAAATCGATGCTGTCGTCCAGAAGGGCCAGCGCCTGTTCCCCATCATGGGCGACGAGCACATTAAAACCTTCCATATCGAGCAGCTCTTTTAACAGGGAGGTGAGCTCCCGGTCATCATCTACTAACAGGATTTTATTCATTGTTTAAATACCTCCGAGGCAGAAATTACGTCATCAAGGCTCGCTAATCCATGACTTTACGTTGTTTTACACCCCCTGACGCATGTTTGCAGCCTGCATCGTAAACTCTCTCTCGTTGAATCGCGACACAAACGTTTTGGGAGTATGTGATGCGCAATGTTATCGCTGCCGTCATGGCCTCAACGCTGGCGCTAAGTGCATATAGCCAAGCCGCTGAAGTCGTCACCAGCGTTAACTGGCTTCCCGGAGACGAAGGGGTCCAGCGCAGCAGCCAGAGCCATATGTTTGACGGCATAAGTTTAACTGAACACCAACGGCAACAGTTACGAGATCTTATGCAGCGGGCACGCCACGACAGGCCACCCGTTAATGTTAGCGAAATGGAGACAATGCATCGCCTTGTCACCGCAGAAAATTTTGATGAAAACGCTGTACGCGCTCAGGCAGATAAGATGGCGCAGGAACAGGTTGCCCGCCAGGTTGAAATGGCAAAAGTTCGCAACCAGATGTATCACCTGCTAACGCCAGAGCAGCAAGCGGTTTTAAACGCTAAGCACCAGCAACGAATGGATCAGTTGCGTGAGGTTGCACGGATGCAAAAAGGCTCAGCGATGATGCTTTCGAGTAGTAGCAATACCCTGCAACCCCAGTAACAACCCTGTTTTCCTTGCCATAGACACCATCCCTGTCTTCCCCCACATGATGTGGGGGTTTTTTTTGCCCGTTATTCAGCACTCTCCTGCCTCCCCGTCCCGGTAAAAGATCGGGTTATACTAAGCGCATCGCGAAGTAAGGAGCGTTTATGAATCAATCTTATGGGCAGCTGGTGAGCCGCGCGGCGATTGCGGCGACGGTGATGGCCTCTGCGTTACTTTTGATCAAGATTTTTGCATGGTGGTATACCGGGTCTGTGAGTATTCTGGCGGCGCTGGTTGATTCACTGGTGGATATCGCCGCCTCGTTGACCAACCTGCTGGTGGTGCGTTATTCGCTGCAGCCTGCCGATGAAGAACATACCTTTGGCCATGGTAAAGCGGAATCGCTGGCCGCGCTGGCGCAAAGTATGTTTGTCTCCGGCTCGGCGCTGTTTCTGTTCTTGACCGGTATTGATCATCTCGTTCGTCCTGAGCCGATGAATGCGGCGGGCGTAGGGATGGTGGTGACGCTGATTGCGCTGGTCAGCACGCTGCTGCTGGTCACGTTCCAGCGCTGGGTAGTAAGAAAAACACAAAGTCAGGCGGTACGGGCGGATATGCTTCATTATCAGTCTGATGTTATGATGAACGGCGCAATTCTGGTGGCGCTGGCCCTCTCCTGGTACGGCTGGCACCGTGCTGATGCGCTGTTTGCATTAGGTATAGGCGTCTATATTTTATATAGCGCGCTGCGCATGGCTTATGACGCTGTTCAGTCGTTGTTAGACCGCGCGCTTCCTGATGAGGAACGCCAGGAAATTATCAATATCGTGACCGCGTGGCCAGGCGTCAGCGGGGCGCACGATCTACGAACGCGGCAGTCAGGGCCGACTCGCTTTATTCAGATTCATTTGGAAATGGAAGATAACCTCCCGCTGGTTCAGGCACACGTGATTGCCGACCAGGTGGAGCAGGCGCTGTTGCTCCGTTTTCCCGGGTCCGATGTCATTATCCACCAGGACCCCTGCTCTGTGGTGCCGTTAGGGCGGCAGGGTGTTTTATGATCTTTAGGTTATAGTCTGTAAACTCGATGTAAAAGTGTGGGGCGGATCGGCATTTTTTGTATAAATTACCGCCATTTGGTCTGACCTGAATCAATTCAGCCAGAAGCGTTTGATATACTATTGCAATTATCGTTGTGCACTCCTCGTGAGGGGCGCTTCAGGCAACAGGATTATTTTTTGCTTCCTAAGTTCAGAGGTAGTCATGATTAAGAAAATCGGTGTGTTGACAAGTGGCGGTGATGCCCCGGGCATGAACGCAGCAATTCGTGGCGTTGTGCGTGCGGCATTAACGGAAGGTCTGGAAGTTTTTGGAATCTATGACGGTTACCTCGGCCTGTATGAAGATCGTATGGTTCAGCTCGACCGCTACAGCGTTTCCGACATGATCAACCGCGGCGGCACCTTCCTGGGGTCGGCGCGTTTTCCAGAATTCCGCGAAGAACATATTCGCGCCGTCGCGATTGAAAATATGAGAAAGCGCGGCCTGGATGCGCTGGTGGTTATCGGTGGTGACGGTTCCTACATGGGTGCCGTGCGTCTGACTGAGATGGGCTTCCCCTGCATCGGTCTGCCGGGCACCATCGACAACGATATTAAAGGCACCGACTATACCATCGGCTTCTTTACCGCATTGAGCACCGTGGTAGAGGCCATTGACCGCCTGCGTGACACCTCTTCCTCCCACCAGCGTATTTCCGTTGTTGAAGTGATGGGCCGCTACTGCGGCGATCTGACCCTGGCGGCAGCTATCTCCGGCGGCTGTGAGTTCATCATGGTGCCTGAGGTTGAATACACGCGCGACGACCTGGTTTCAGAAATTAAGGCGGGTATCGCGAAAGGCAAAAAACACGCGATTGTGGCGATCACCGAGCATATGTGCGACGTCGACGAGCTGGCTCACTACATCGAGAAAGAGACCGGCCGTGAAACTCGTGCCACCGTACTGGGCCACATTCAGCGCGGCGGCTCTCCGGTTCCTTATGACCGTATTCTGGCATCCCGCATGGGCGCGTACGCGATTGACCTGCTGCTGCAGGGCTTCGGCGGCCGCTGCGTTGGTATTCAGAACGAGAAGCTGGTTCACCACGACATTATCGACGCTATCGAAAACATGAAGCGTCCGTTCAAAAGCGACTGGCTGGATTGCGCTAAGAAGCTGTACTAAGCCTCCGGCGGAAATAAAAAGGCCTTCTCAGAGAGAAGGCCTTTTTTATGGGCGGGACGCTACTCGATATCCAGGGCATCCTCGGAGAGGATAATCCCGGTATTATCGGCGTAGAGATGGTCGCCGGAAAAGAAGGTGACGCCGCCGAAGTTGACGCGCACGTCGCTTTCGCCGATACCTTCACCTGCGGCCCCTACGGGGATGGCCGCCAGCGCCTGGATGCCGATATCCAGCTCTTCCAGATCGTCAACCTGACGCACAGCGCCATAGACGACCAGCCCTTCCCACTCGTTTTGTACGGCCAGACGCGCCAGGTCAGCGTCAATCAATGCGCGTCGAACGGAACCACCGCCGTCAACCAACAGGACATGACCACGGCCGTTCTGTTCGAGCATATCGTAGAGCAACCCGTTATCCTCGAAACATTTTACCGTGATGATTTGTCCACCAAACGACGAGCGCCCCCCAAAGTTGGAGAACAGAGGTTCCACGACGTTGACATCCTCCTGGTAGATGTCACAAAGCTCGGAAGTATCGTATTTCATAGGCTTAACGTTCAGTTGCTGCGAGAATTTTCAGTATATCGCGTGAATCGTACTGTTGGCAAAATCATCAATTGTTAATTGATATTTGTCAGTTAACCCACAAGCCGGCTGCAAATAATTCCGATAACAAACAGCAGGTTGGTCAGCAGCGCCCCTTTAACCGTTCTTTCGAGCATTGGACGCATGGCGACAGGGTCGCGTTCGCGCATCACATAACGCGCCTGTTTGACCAGCAGCGGCGTTGCCAGCAGGAACAGCCAACCCCACGGATTATGCAGCGAGAGAAGGTTAAACAGCGCCAGGCACAGCGGCGCGCCAAACAGCAGGCAGGCGTGGTAGCGGCGAGCGTTAACCGGCCCCAGGCGCACGGCGAGGGTGTTTTTACCGTTTTCACGATCGCTGTCGATATCACGCAGGTTGTTAATATTCAGCACCGCCGTTGCCAGCAGGCCGCAGGCGGTGGCGGGTAAGAAAATAACCGCTTCAACGCTGTGCGCCTGGAGGTACCAGCTCCCGACCACGCTAAGCCAGCCGAAGAACACCAGCACGGAGATATCGCCAAGGCCGATGTAGCCGTAAGGACGAGTGCCGACGGTGTAGGTAATGGCGGCCACGATCGATAGCCCGCCAAGCACCATAAAACCGATAAAATCGGCCATGGTCTGCCAGGCCAGGAACAGCAGCGCCAGGCCAGAGAGACAAATCAGCGCCACGGTGAGAATCAACGCGCGTTTCATCTGCGCCTGGGTGATTGCCCCTTTCTGCATCCCGCGCAGGGGGCCGATACGGTCAGGTTTATCGCTGCCTTTTACCGCGTCGCCATAATCGTTGGCCAGATTGGAGAGGATTTGTAATAAACCGGCGGTGATGATGGCCAGCAGGGCAACCCAGGGATCGAAGCTGCCCTGATGCCAGGCAAGCGCGGAGCCGACAATAATGGCGGCAAAGGCCAGAGGTAACGTTTTGGGGCGCAGGCTTTCCAGCCAGGCCTGGGTGCGAGTGATAGCGTGTTCGGTCATAAGTCCCGGCCAATAAAAAATGGGGCTCTACCCTTCATACTTCAAGCTGCAGATGCGTTGGCGACGCGCATTCACCCCAGGCACTGCCGGGATAAATGAGGGCCATCAGCCAGCGGCTGCCTTTCCACAACTCGAATTATTTAGGGTATCTATAGCCCCATCTATAGTGATGAAAATATATTGAACCGGATTATAAGATAAAACGGCTCAGATCTTCATCTGCCACCAGAACATCCAGATGCTTACCGACATATTCCGCATCGATGGTGACGGTTTGGCCATTCATTTCGCTGGCATCGTAGGAGATGTCTTCGATCAGACGCTCCAGTACGGTATGCAGACGACGCGCACCGATGTTCTCGGTGGTCTCGTTGACCTGCCACGCGGCCTGAGCGATACGCTTGATGCCATCTTCCGTGAACTCGATATTGACGCCTTCGGTGGCCATCAGCGCTTTATACTGCACGGTGATGGACGCGTTCGGCTCGGTCAGGATGCGCTCGAAGTCGTGGGTGGTCAGCGCTTTCAGCTCAACGCGAATCGGCAGACGACCCTGCAGCTCCGGGATTAAGTCAGACGGGCTGGCCACCTGGAACGCGCCGGAAGCGATAAACAGAATATGATCGGTTTTCACCATGCCGTGCTTGGTGGAGACGGTGCAGCCTTCAACCAGCGGCAGCAGATCGCGCTGTACGCCTTCGCGGGATACGTCCGGGCCGGAGGAGTTGCCGCCGCGCTTACAGATTTTATCGATTTCGTCGATAAACACGATACCGTGCTGCTCAACGGCGTCGATGGCATCCTGCTTCAGCTCTTCCGGGTTGACCAGCTTCGCCGCTTCTTCTTCAATCAGCAGCTTCATCGCGTCTTTAATTTTCAGCTTACGCGGTTTTTGCTTCTGGCCGCCCAGGTTCTGGAACATGGACTGCAGCTGGCTGGTCATCTCTTCCATGCCCGGAGGGGACATGATTTCAACGCCCATCGGCGCAGCAGCGAGATCGATCTCAATCTCTTTATCATCGAGCTGCCCTTCGCGCAGTTTTTTACGGAAAGACTGACGCGCGGCGGACGGTTCCTGAGGCTGTTCAGCCTGGCCCCAGTTGTTTTTCGCCGGCGGGATCAGCACGTCAAGGATGCGCTCTTCCGCCAGTTCTTCCGCACGATAGCGGTTTTTGTCGATGGACTGCATGCGCACCATTTTGATCGCCGCATCGGTCAGATCGCGGATGATGGAGTCCACTTCTTTACCAACATAGCCCACTTCGGTGAATTTCGTCGCTTCAACTTTGATGAACGGCGCGTTGGCAAGCTTTGCCAGACGACGGGCGATTTCCGTTTTACCGACGCCGGTCGGGCCGATCATCAGAATGTTTTTGGGCGTGACTTCGTGACGCAGCTCTTCGTTGAGCTGCATACGACGCCAGCGGTTACGCAGAGCGATGGCGACGGAGCGCTTGGCTGCGTCCTGGCCGATAATGTGTTTGTCCAGTTCGCTGACAATTTCGCGTGGGGTCATTTCAGACATGGGAGATCCTTACGCTTTAGACGGTAATTCTTCGATGGTATGGAAGTGGTTGGTATAAATGCAGATATCACCTGCAATATTCAACGCTTTCTCTGCGATATCGCGTGCGCCCATATCGGTATTTTCCAGCAGGGCGCGAGCCGCGGCCTGGGCGTAAGGACCGCCGGAGCCGATAGCAATCAAATCGTTTTCTGGCTGCACCACGTCACCGTTACCGGTGATGATAAGCGATGCGTTTTCGTCAGCCACGGCCAGCAGCGCTTCCAGCTTGCGCAGCATGCGGTCGGTACGCCAGTCTTTCGCCAGCTCAACGGCGGCCTTCACCAGGTGGCCCTGATGCATTTCCAGCTTACGTTCAAACAGTTCGAACAGCGTGAAGGCGTCAGCGGTGCCGCCCGCAAAGCCGGCGATCACTTTGTCGTTGTACAGGCGGCGCACTTTTTTGACGTTGCCTTTCATTACGGTGTTGCCCAGCGTGGCCTGGCCATCACCGGCAATAACGACATGGCCGTTACGGCGAACACTTACAATTGTAGTCACGAGCAGACCCCTTGGTTGCAAAAGCGGAATAGGGGCCCCGCGGTTACGCGGGGCAGAATGCAATTATAGATGGGGGGGATTTTGAGGGTTTCAACCCCTGGCGGCGAGACGAATGCAGTTTGCGTGTCCGGCCATTTTCAGCCGTTCAATCATATTGCTGGCGTTTTCTTTGCCTTTCAGCGGCCCAATCACCACGCGGTTCCAGCCGTTATTGGTGGTGATGTGCGAGGCGAAACCTTCAAACGCCAGCTGCGCGCGCACGGTTTCCGCCTGCTCAGCGCCTTTGAAGGAGCCGCACTGGATCATCCAGCTGCGATCGTCTTTTTTCTCCGCGGCGGCGGTTTTTGGCGCCTCTTCAACGCGGGTTACCGGCGCGGCGGCCTGGGTTTTAGGCTGCGCGGTACTGGTATGCGCCGGCGTTTGCAGCAGATCCTGATACGGCTGCTGGTTCGACGCCGTTTGCTTCGGCGGCTGCTGCACCGGTTTCGGCTGCTCGACGGCCCGCGGCTGGGTTCGCGGTTGCTGTACCTGCGTCTGTGTCTGCTGCTGCACCTGAGCGAGCTGCTGCTGCTGCTGAACTAAACGCTGACGCTGCAGGGTCTGCTGGCGCTGCGCCGGGGTTTGTTCATTCCACGGCACTTCGGTCAGCTGCGTAGGCTGCTGACGCATATCGGCCTGCATTTGCGCCAACAGCTGGCGCTGCTCGTCCGTCAGCTGCTCCGGCTTCATGACTTCGCCGCCTGCCGTGGGTTCCGTAGGCGCACGTACGCCGGGCTGACGGCTCTCCAGCTCTTTAATATAGCGCCAGCGCTCTTCCGGCTTCGGCGGGAGGCCGTTGCCAGCGGCCTGGCGGTTTTGCAGCGCTTCAGCCTCTTCTTTCTTGTGGTGCGTGATGAAGTACAGTCCACCGATAAAGGCCACCAGCACTGCCGCAGCGATCGCCACCATAGTCGGTGAAACCGCCGAAAGGCCGCCTTGCTTGTTCCTTGAGCTTCGGGTATTGCTCTTTTTGCGCCGCGAAGAAGCCGGTTGGCTGCGGCGTACATAATCTCGTTGTGCCACTATCGTTTCGCTGTCTTATTCGTTTTTCAGCCCGCCATGTTACTTAAGCGGCGGGCCTTTGACCAGAAGGGCAGGCCCGAAAGCCTGAAGGTTATGTTCGGATTTTTCGCGTACTACCGCGAACGATAAGCTCGCAGTCGAGTAATCGTGAACCGCTGCTGACGCTGTGACCGTGCAGTTGATCCAATAAAAGCAGCATCGCTTCGCGGCCAATATCAAAACGTGGTTGCGCGACGGTCGTCAATGGCGGATCGCAAAATTCAGACAAAGAGATGTTATCGAAACCAATAATAGACAGATCTTCAGGAACTTTCAGGCCGCGACGTTTCGCCAGCGATAATGCCCCCAGCGCCATAATATCGCTATGGCAGAAAACAGCCGTCGGCGGTACCGGCAGCGCCAGCAGCTGTTCGAGGGCGTTGGCGCCGGCTTCATAGGTAAAATTGCCGCGGGCGATATAGTGCGGATCGACGGTTATCCCGCTACGACGCAGCGCCTGGACATAGCCCTGCAGGCGATAATGGCACAGCGGCATCTCTTCCGGGCCGGCGATACAGCCGATGCGGCGATGCCCCAGCTCGTGCAGATAGTTAACGGCGTTAAAGGCGGCGGTGAGGTTATCGATATGCACCGTCGGCAGCTCAAGCTCGGGAGCGAATTCATTGGCCATGACCATCGGCGGCAGATTGCGCTGCTCCTCTACGCCCGCATCGAAGGGCAAACGGGAGCCAAGCAGCAGCATACCGTCGATCTGCTTGGTAATGATCAGGTCGATAAAGGTCTTTTCCTGACGGTTCTGGTGGGCGCAATCGCCAATCAGCACCAGGTACTCCTGTTCCGCCGCGGTGACTTCAATACCGCGAATGATCTCGCTGAAAAAGGGGTCGCAGATATCCGGCACAATCACCAGAATGGTGCGTGACTCGTTGCGCTTCATATTGCGCCCGAGCGATTGCGGTAAATAGCCGACTTCCAGCGCGGCCTGCTCGACCCGGTTACGGGTGCTCTGCGAAACCTTATCGGGATTCATTAACGCTCTGGATACGGTTGCCGTGGAAACGTTTGCCTTTTGGGCAACGTCTTTCATAGTGGCGGCAACGACCTGTTTTTTGGGCTTCACCTGATTTCTCCTCGCTGACTGGCGCAGACACATCCCTGGCGTTCTGACATCAGCAACATTTTTAACAGATAGTACATCCAGAGAGTTACAGAATTTTCATGAAAAACGTGACGATGGTTGAATTTTTCGATCCGCCTCGCAAGAGAAGCCTTAACCTTCAATAGGATCGACGTCCAGAACCCATTTCACTTTTCGCGCTTCCGGCAGCGTGTTAATCAACGCCAGCGTTCCGCTGACGATATGCTGTAGCTGAACGCGCGACGGATGCTGGAGGAGAATTTGCCAGCGCCAGCGGCCGCCACGCTTTGGCGCCAGCGCCGGAACCGGCCCAAGCACCCACAGTTTCTTATCGGCCAGCGGGCTGGCCTGCAGCAGGTTGCGCAGCTGTTGTAAAAAAAGCGGCGCCTGCTGGTTGTTATGATCCTCGGCGCGAATCAGCACGTGGCTGGTCCACGGCGGCAGCTGCATGCTTTGCCGTTCCGCCAGCGCCTGCTCGGCAAACGCGTCGTATCCTTTATAAAGCAGCGTTTGCAGCAGCGGGTGTTCCGGGTGGTGGGTCTGCAGGATCACCTCGCCCTGTTTGCCCGCCCGGCCTGCGCGGCCTGAAACCTGCGTGTAGAGCTGAGCGAAGCGCTCCGCCGAGCGGAAATCGGCGGAAAACAGCGCGCCGTCAACGTCCAGCAGGGAAACCAGGGTGACATCCGGGAAGTGGTGCCCCTTCGCCAGCATTTGGGTGCCGATAAGAATGCGCGCGCCGCCGCGATTGACGTCGGCAAGATATTGCTCAAGCGCGCCTTTGCGGCTGGTGGTATCCCGGTCGATACGGGAAATCGGGATATCGGGAAACAGCGGTCCCAGCGCCTGCTCAAGCTGTTCGGTCCCCAAACCTACCGGTACCAGATGCGTTGAGCCGCAGGAGGGGCACTGGCGCGGAATCGGGCGCTGGCTGTCGCAGTGGTGGCAGCGCAGATGATGCTGAGCCTGGTGCAGCGTGTAGTAGCTGTCGCAGCGCGGACACTCCGCTATCCAGCCGCAGTCGTGGCACAGCAGCGCCGGCGCGAAGCCGCGGCGGTTCAAAAACAGAATCACCTGGTTATCGGCCTGCAGATGCTGGCGCATGCGGCCAATGAGCGCCGGAGACAGTCCGGCCTGCAGCTGCTGGCCCTTTAAATCCAGAACGTGCTGCTGAGCCGGCCGCGCATTGCCCGCTCGTTTGGTGAGCTTCAGCTGGCGATACTTGCCCTGGCGGACGTTATGAAGCGTCTCCAGCGCCGGGGTCGCCGAGCCGAGGATAATTGGAATCTGTTCGCTGTGGGCGCGCCAGACCGCCAGATCGCGGGCGTGATAGCGCCAGCCTTCCTGCTGTTTATAAGAGCTGTCGTGCTCTTCATCGATGACGATGACCCCGAGGTCTTTAAAAGGGGTAAATAGCGACGAGCGGGTACCGATAACAATCGCCGCTTCGCCGTTTTTGGCTTTTAGCCACGCGGAGAGGCGTTCGCTGTCGTTCAGTCCGGAGTGCAGCACTTCCACCGGGGCGCTAAAGCGGTGGCGGAAACGGGCGATAGTCTGCGGCGTCAGGCCGATCTCCGGCACCATCACCAGCGCCTGGCGCCCCTGCGCCAGTACGTTTTCAAGGACGCTCAGATACACTTCCGTTTTGCCCGAGCCGGTGATCCCGGCCAGCAGCCAGGCGGAAAAGCTGTCCGAGGCGCTGTGAATCGCACCCACGGCGGTGGCCTGTTCGGTATTGAGCCGCAGGCGCTCGCCGGGTACCGAGAAGCCCGTGCGCCAGTCGGCGATCGCGGGCGCTTCGCTGGCGAGTTCGGCCAGGCCTTTACCCCGCAGCGCCTGCAGGGCGGCGTCGTTAAATTCGAGTTCGGCAACCTGATGGCGCCAGATCTTGCCCTGACGCAGCGCCGCCAGCGCCTGCTGCTGTTTCGGTGAGCGCTTAAGGCTGTTGATATCAACCGCTTGCCCCTGTTCGGTGGCAAACCAGTACCACATTGGCGCCGCGCTGGCGGGCTTCCCCTGGCGCAGCACGATCGGTAGCGCGTGAAACAGCACATCGCCGATGGGATGATGGTAGTAGTCCGCCGCCCACAGCAGCAGCCGCCAGACCGAAGCGGAGAAGACCGGCTCGGCGTCGAGGGCTTCGGCCACCGGCTTGAGTTCGTCGAGCGGCAGTTCGCTGCGCTCACTGACCGCCGTTACGATACCTATCCGCTCCTGCTTGCCGAACGGGACGCGTACGCGACAGCCCGCTTTGACCGGCATACCGTCAGGCAGCAAATAGTCAAAAGTGCGGGGCAGCGGAACGGGCAGGGCAACGTGAGCGACGGGCATTTAATCTTCCTGACTTGAAATCTGGCGGGTTAGTATACACATTGTGATAAGGGCTCGCGGATCAGTTTGCATATGCTGGTCAAATTCTGTATGATTCGCCGCCTTTGATGCGCTTTGTGCGACATCAAAATCTATTACCCGGGAATTTCGCTTCGCGCAATCGCACCGGGAAATTATTAACATCGCGTGGTGTCTGGCGTTAGGGCTGGAAGAGCGACGCGGCCTTAACTGAGGTTCTCCCATGAAAAAAGATATTCATCCGAAATACGAAGAAGTTACTGCTTCCTGCTCTTGCGGTAACGTCATGAAAATCCGTTCTACCGTAGGTCACGACCTGAACCTCGACGTGTGCGGTAAATGCCACCCGTTCTACACTGGCAAACAGCGTGATGTTGCTACCGGTGGCCGTGTTGACCGCTTCAACAAGCGCTTCAGCGTACCGGGTACCAGCAAGTAATTTGCTGAAGAAGCCGCCTCAGGGCGGCTTTTTTGTTTCTCTTGCGCTAAACGCGAGAAAAAAGGGCAGAAGAAATCTTCTGCCCTTTTTTATGGTTTTAGTATTCCCACGTATCCGGGTCGATGCCCAGTTCGCGCATAATCTCTTTCGCCGCTTCCGGGATTTCATCGCTGCGCTCTTTACGCAGGTCTTCATCGTTAGGCAACGGTTGACCGGTAAAGGCATGCAGGAACGCTTCGCACAGCAGTTCGCTGTTAGTCGCGTGCCGCAGGTTATTCACCTGACGACGCGTGCGTTCATCGGTGAGGATTTTTAACACCTTCAGAGGAATGGAAACCGTAATTTTTTTTACTTGCTCACTCTTCTTACCGTGCTCAGCGTATGGGCTGATATATTCGCCGCTCCATTCAGCCATGAGTTACCTTTAATCCTCTATTCATTAGTTAAGGGCCTGAACGCGAGTCCTGGCCATAATTGCGCGTAGTTTACCGTAGAGGGGCGCGTCTGACACCAAACAAGCCGCTACGGATGTGCGCTAATGCATATAATTTTAACGGCTATTTCCAGTTTGCTCAATCTATACGCAAAGAAGTTTAGATGTCCAGATGTATTGACGTCTATTATAACAATGATTACTCTGGAGCCTGACTTTTCACCGACTCAGCCCAGGAACTCCCCAACATGACGCGTAAACAGGCCACCATCGCAGTGCGTAGCGGTTTAAATGACGACGAGCAGTACGGTTGCGTTGTCCCGCCCATTCATCTCTCCAGCACCTATAATTTCACCGGATTTAACGAACCTCGCGCCCACGACTACTCTCGTCGCGGTAACCCGACCCGTGATGTGGTGCAGCGTGCGCTGGCGGAGCTGGAGGGCGGCGCGGGGGCGGTTCTGACCAATACCGGCATGTCGGCCATTTTGCTGGTCACCACCGTATTCCTGAAACCGGGCGATCTGCTGGTGGCGCCGCACGACTGCTACGGCGGCAGCTACCGCCTGTTTGACAGCCTGGCGAAGCGCGGCTGCTATCGCGTGCTGTTTGTCGATCAAAACGACGAGCAGGCGCTGAGCGCCGCGCTGGCGGAAAAACCGAAGCTGGTTCTGGTCGAAAGCCCAAGTAATCCATTGCTGAGAGTTGTGGATATTGCGAAAATCTGCGGTCTGGCGCGTGAGGCCGGAGCGGTCAGCGTGGTTGATAACACCTTCCTGAGCCCGGCTTTGCAGAATCCGCTGGCGCTCGGCGCCGATCTGGTGTTGCATTCGTGCACTAAATATTTGAACGGCCACTCTGACGTCGTGGCCGGGGTGGTGATCGCTAAAGATCCGGCGACCGTCACCGAACTGGCATGGTGGGCGAATAATATCGGCGTTACCGGCGGAGCGTTTGATAGCTATCTGCTGCTGCGCGGCTTACGTACGCTCTCTCCGCGTATGGAAGTGGCGCAGCGTAACGCGCTGGCGATTGTCGACTATCTGAAATCCCAGCCGCTGGTGAAAAAACTGTACCATCCGTCCCTGCCGGAAAACCAGGGGCATGAGATTGCGGCGCGTCAGCAAAAAGGTTTTGGGGCGATGTTAAGCTTCGAACTGGATGGCGATGAGCAGACGCTGCGTCGTTTCCTGAGCGGGTTATCGCTGTTTACGCTGGCGGAATCGCTGGGCGGCGTGGAAAGTCTGATTTCCCACGCAGCGACGATGACCCATGCGGGCATGGCGCCTGAGGCGCGTGCGGCCGCCGGGATCTCAGAAACGCTTCTGCGTATTTCGACCGGTATTGAAGATGGTGAAGATTTAATTGCCGACCTGGAAAATGGCTTCCGGGCAGCAAACGAGGAATAAACATGAGTGTGATTGCGCAGGCAGGGGCGAAGGGTCGTCAGCTGCACAAATTTGGTGGGAGTAGTTTAGCGGATGCGAAATGTTACCTGCGCGTCGCGGGTATTATGACGGAGTATTCGCAGGCGGGCGACATGATGGTCGTCTCTGCCGCCGGCAGTACCACCAACCAGTTGATCAGCTGGCTGAAGCTCAGCCAGACCGATCGCCTTTCTGCGCATCAGGTGCAACAATCGCTCCGTCGTTATCAGATGGAGCTCATCTCCGGACTGCTGTCACCAGACGCTGCCGACACGCTGATTGCCATCTTTATTCAGGATCTTGAGCGCCTTGCCGGGCTGCTTGACGGCGGCGTCACCGACGCGGTATACGCCGAAGTCGTCGGTCACGGCGAAGTCTGGTCGGCCCGCCTGATGGCGGCGGTGCTGAACCATCTTGGCGTAGAAGCCGCCTGGCTGGATGCGCGTAGCTTCCTGCGCGCCGAGCGCTCCGCGCAGCCGCAGGTGGATGAAGGCTTATCCTATCCGCTTTTGCAGCAGCTGATAGCGCAGCACCCGAACAAGCGGCTGGTGGTGACCGGCTTTATTTCGCGTAACAACGCCGGGGAAACCGTCCTGCTGGGGCGTAACGGTTCCGACTATTCCGCTACCCAAATCGGCGCCCTGGCCGGGGCGTCTCGCGTCACTATCTGGAGCGACGTGGCCGGGGTCTACAGCGCGGATCCGCGTAAAGTGAAAGACGCCTGCCTGCTGCCGCTGCTGCGCCTGGATGAGGCCAGCGAACTGGCCCGCCTGGCGGCGCCGGTGCTGCATGCCCGTACGCTGCAGCCGGTCTCCGGCAGCGATATCGATTTACAATTACGCTGTAGCTACACCCCGGATCAGGGCTCAACGCGCATCGAACGCGTGCTGGCTTCCGGTACCGGGGCGCGTATCGTGACCAGCCATGATGATGTCTGCCTGATTGAGTTCCAGGTACCCGGCGGCCAGGATTTCAAACTGGCGCATAAGGAGCTGGACGCTATTTTAAAACGCGCCCAGCTGCGTCCGCTGGCGGTTGGCGTACACGCCGACCGTAAGCTGCTGCAGTTCTGCTACACCTCTGAAGTGGCCGACGGCGCGCTGAAGCTGCTGGACGAAGCGGGGCTGCCGGGCGAGCTGCGCCTGCGTCAGAAACTGGCGCTGGTGGCGATGGTTGGCGCTGGCGTGACCCGCAATCCGCTGCACTGCCACCGTTTCTGGCAGCAGCTGAAAGGTCAGCCGGTAGAGTTTACCTGGCAATCAGAAGAGGGCATCAGCCTGGTCGCGGTGCTGCGCGCCGGGCCGACGGAAAGCCTTATTCAGGGGCTGCATCAGTCGTTGTTCCGCGCGGAAAAACGCATTGGCCTGGTGCTGTTTGGCAAAGGTAATATCGGGTCCCGCTGGCTGGAGCTGTTCGCTCGCGAGCAGACCACGCTTTCCGCCCGCACCGGGTTTGAATTCATCCTTGCCGGGGTCGTGGATAGTCGCCGTAGCCTGCTTAATTACGAAGGCCTTGACGCCAGTCGCGCGCTGGCTTTCTTTAATGATGAGGCCGTTGAGCAGGATGAAGAGTCGCTGTTCCTGTGGATGCGCGCGCATCCGTACGATGATTTAGTGGTGCTGGACGTAACCGCCAGCGCGCAGCTGGCCGACCAGTACCTCGATTTCGCCAGCCATGGTTTCCACGTTATCAGCGCGAATAAGCTGGCTGGCGCCAGCAGCAGCAGTAAGTATCGCCAGATCCACGACGCGTTCGAGAAGACCGGGCGCCACTGGCTGTACAACGCCACCGTCGGCGCCGGTTTACCGGTCAACCATACGGTGCGCGATTTGATTGATAGCGGCGATACCATTCTGGCGCTGAGCGGTATTTTCTCCGGCACCCTCTCATGGCTGTTCCTGCAGTTTGACGGCACCGTGCCGTTTACAGACCTCGTCGATCAGGCCTGGCAGCAGGGGCTGACGGAACCGGACCCGCGCGTCGATCTCTCCGGGAAAGACGTCATGCGCAAGCTGGTGATCCTGGCCCGTGAGGCGGGTTACAACATCGAGCCGGATCAGGTGCGCGTTGAGTCGCTGGTGCCCGCCCACTGCGAAGAGGGGTCGGTCGATCACTTCTTTGAGAACGGCGAAGCGCTGAACGAGCAGATGCTGCAGCGTCTGGAAGCGGCGCGCGAAATGGGTCTGGTGCTGCGCTACGTCGCGCGCTTTGACGCTAACGGTAAAGCCCGCGTCGGCGTTGAAGCGGTGCGCGAAGAGCATCCGCTGGCGGCGCTGCTGCCGTGTGATAACGTCTTTGCTATCGAGAGCCGCTGGTATCGCGATAACCCGCTGGTGATCCGCGGTCCGGGCGCTGGTCGTGATGTGACCGCCGGGGCGATTCAGTCGGATATCAACCGTCTGGCGCAGCTGCTGTAGCCATAAATTAAAGACCAGGCAACGCCTGGTCTTTTCACCTTAGTGCGCCGCGAAAACTTCTTTGGCGGCAAACAGGCCATTCAGGGCCGCCGGGAATCCGGCATAGACCGCCATCTGCATGATCGCTTCCGTAATCTCTTCCTGCGTCAGCCCGACATTTAACCCGGCGGCAATATGCACTTTTAGCTGCGGCGCGGCGTTACCGAGCGCCGTGAGCGCGGCGATAGTGGCAATTTCACGGCTGCGTAAATCGAGCCCTGGCCTGGCGTAAATATCGCCGAAGGGGAACTCAATCAGATAGCGGGCAAAATCGGGGGCGATATCCTTCAGGCTGTTGACGACGGCGTCGCCGCCTCTGCCGTCCACGCGCTGTAGCATTTCTCGTCCGATGGTATAACGTTCGCTGGTCATGGCTTTTCCTCAGTGTGATGATGCGTAATGAGGAAGGTTAGGGAAGTTTTCCTGACTTGAGTAATACCCTTTTCGTGATACCTTTTCAGTATGACAAATTCACGTTTACACACTCTGGATATTCGCCTGCTGCGCTACTTTGCGGTGGTGGCGGAGGAAAATAACATCAGCCGGGCCGCGCAGCGGCTATTTATTTCGCAGCCGCCGCTGAGCCGTCATATTCGCCATCTGGAAACGCAGCTGGGGGTAACGCTATTCTTGCGGCATACCAAAGGTCTGATCCTTACCGACGAGGGAAGACGGGTGCTGGATATCATTCGGCCTCTGCTGGCGCTTCAGGATCGCACCCTGGCGGCGTTGAGCCAGCTCTCTGCGCCCGCGCAGCAGCCTCTGCGTCTGGGGTTGACCACCGCCTTTGAGCAAGGCATTTTCGCCGCCGCGGAATCCGCTCTGGGTGAGTACACCGGCGCATTGCACATCACTCGTCAGTCATCACCGGCGTTGGCCCAACTAGTGCGAAAGGGCAAGCTGGATGCGGCGCTGGTGGCGCTGCCGCTGAATACCGAGGGGCTTCACCTGCATCCGTTGCCGTATGGCGAGCCGCTTATCGCGGCGCTACCCGCATCCTGGCCGGAGGCCGCCAGGGCGGAGCTGACGTTAAGCGCACTCAATCATCGGCCGCTGTTCTGGTTTAAACGCGAGCGTAATCCCGATTTTTTTGACTATACGCGACGTATTTTTGACCGGGCAGGCTATGTGCCCACCTACGTGGAGGAGCCTGCCGAGCATGATGTTCTGCTGGCGCGGATTGCGCGCGGAGAAGGCCTGATCCTCCTGCCGGCCTCTTTTTCCGCGATTCAGCGGCAGGGGGTCGTCTTTTGTCCTTTGCAGGATGCCAGCCAGCAGCTTCCGCTTAGGCTGGGAATGGTGACGCTGCCCGCAAATGAGAGGGTCCGGGAAAGGGTAACAGCAGTCGTTGAAAAATCATTGCCTTAGCGAAAAAGAGATGAATTGATTTCATCCTGGCTGAATATTCCTCACTGTTTACGCTGATTTTTCTATTGACGCGGATGCCCTTTTCCGTCATTTTTACATCTGGACGTCTAAACGTATAGAAGTTCGCGACACAACAAACAATAAAATGCGATTGATGAGGTAAGGTATGAGCTTTTTTCACGCCAATCAGCGGGAAGCCCTGAATCAGAGCCTGGCGGAAGTGCAGGGCCAGATTAACGTCTCCTTTGAATTCTTTCCGCCGCGCACCAGTGAAATGGAGCAAACCCTCTGGAAATCCATCGATCGCCTGAGCAGCCTGAAGCCGAAGTTTGTCTCCGTGACCTACGGCGCTAACTCCGGTGAACGTGACCGCACCCATAGCATTATCAAAGGTATTAAAGAGCGTACCGGTCTGGAAGCCGCCCCGCATCTGACCTGTATCGATGCCAGCCGCGATGAGCTGCGTACCATTGCTAAAGATTACTGGGATAGCGGGATTCGCCATATCGTTGCGCTGCGTGGCGACCTGCCGCCTGGCAGCGGTAAGCCGGATATGTACGCGGCCGACCTGGTGACTCTGCTGAAAGAGGTCGGGGACTTTGATATTTCCGTTGCGGCTTATCCGGAAGTCCATCCGGAAGCCAAAAGCGCGCAGGCCGATCTGCTTAACCTGAAACGTAAGGTCGAGGCCGGAGCAAATCGCGCGATTACCCAGTTTTTCTTTGATGTTGAAAGCTACCTGCGTTTTCGCGACCGCTGCGTCTCTGCGGGTATCGACGTCGAAATTATTCCGGGCATTCTGCCGGTCTCTAACTTCAGGCAGGCGAAAAAATTTGCCGATATGACCAACGTGCGTATCCCGACGTGGATGGCGAAAATGTTCGAAGGTCTGGACAATGACGCCGAAACCCGCCAGCTGGTGGGGGCGAACATCGCCATGGATATGGTGAAGATTCTCAGCCGCGAAGGGGTGAAGGATTTCCATTTCTATACCCTGAACCGCGCGGAAATGAGCTACGCGATTTGCCACACTTTAGGCGTGCGCCCGGCGTAAGCAGGCTTCAGATTTCCCCGTCCTTCTCTTCTCTCTGCGGCGTCAAAACATCTTCGGCGCCGCTTGTTCTGGTTATTTCCTTAAAACATCTTTACGGGCGGTAAAACGGGGCGCCTGCGCCATCAGAGGTGACTATCCGCCAGCAGCAGCGGTACGTTTTGCGTTTGCATCAGAGAGAGGATATCGGGGGAGAGGCCGGTCTGGCTGATAACGAGGTCAAGGTCTGCCAGGCGGGCATGGCCTGCAAGGAACGTTTGACCAAATTTACTGCTGTCCGCCAGCAGGATTTTTTGCCGCCCGGCGCGCATCAGCGCTTGTTTGACGTGGGCATCGGTCATTTCAGGAACCGTCAGCTCTCCAAGATCGTTGACGCCCTGAGTGCTGAGGAAGACTTTGTCGGCGTGGATATGACGAAAGAAGTCGGCGGTACTGAAAGAGACCATTCCCTGGCTGGCGTCTTCATATTCACCGGGCGCGACGATCAACTTGATATTTTTTCTTCCTTTCAGGAGATTAACCACCGGAATGGAGTTGGTTATCACCATGATTTTATTATCGAAAATAAAATGAGCGAGCGCCAGCGGCGTGGTGCCGCAGTCGATAATAATCGTGTCTCCATCTTCAACCTGCTCGGCGGCTTTCTGGCCAATCAGGTGCTTATCATCGGCCATTAGTATCGATTGCAGCTGAAAGCCGGGCTCGACGCTGGCGCCGCGGGTTAAGTAGGCTCCACCGTAGGTTGTTTTTACAATGCCTTGTTTTTCAAAGAAAGAGAGATCGCGACGGATGGTCATTTTGGTGACGCCGAACTTTTCGGCGAGGTCATTGACGACGACTTTTTTGTCCTGTTGCAAAATGGCGTAAATGCTCATTCTTCGATTTGATGACTGCATATCTACGATTCACCCAAAGGAAAATCGCACTATAAAATACATCGTTTTGGCGGGCAATGGCGGGCGAAAAGAACATACCCGCCTGCTGGCGGGTATGTCGCGAGGGGTTATTCCCACTCTTGCAGGAAGCGTTGACCGTACTGGTCGGCCACCAGAAGCGCGGCATAGACCTGATCCGGCGTCGCGCCGCCGGGCATATTGTGGATGGTTTCACCTTCCGCGCAGGCGGCTTCCGCCACGGTACGCATTTTGCCCGGGATATCGGCTTTAATATCCAGCTGCGCCAGGGTGATAGGCAGCCCGACGCTATGGCACAGCGCCGCTACGGTTTCGATCTCTTCCACCGGCGCGTTTTCCAGTACCAGCTGCGTAAGCGTACCGAAAGCCACTTTTTCACCATGGTAGTAGTGGTGAGCGTCCGGAATAGCGGTCAGACCGTTATGGATAGCGTGCGCAGCCGCCAGGCCGCCGCTTTCAAAGCCGACGCCGCTCAGGTAGGTGTTGGCTTCAATCACCCGTTCCAGCGCCGGCGTCACCACGTGCTGCTCCGCCGCCAGCATCGCTTTTTCGCCCTCTTCAACCAGCGTGTTGTAGCACAGTTCAGCCAGCGCCAGCGCCGCCTGGGTGCATTTTCCGCCCGCCATGGTGGTCGCGCCGCTGCGGGAGCAGGCACGCGCTTCAAACCAGGTCGCCAGCGCATCACCGATACCGGCTGCCAGCAGGCGCGCCGGGGCGCCTGCAACGATTTGCGTATCGACAATGACCATGTTCGGGTTGCGCGGCAGCATCAGGTAGCTATCAAACTCGCCGTCATCGGTATAGATGACCGAGAGCGCGCTGCACGGCGCGTCGGTGGAGGCAATCGTCGGGGCAATAACCACCGGCAGATTCATAAAATGTGCTAATGCTTTTGCGGTATCCAGCGTCTTGCCGCCGCCGATACCCAGCACGGCGGTGCAGCGGGCGGAACCGGCAATATCACGCAAGCGGTTGATTTCGTTATGTGAGCATTCGCCGCCAAACGGTGCGATTTCGCCAGCCAGCCCCGCATCCGCCAGGCTTTTACGCAGTTTTTCTTCGGCAAAACCGAGTACGAATTTATCGCCCACGATGAGCCAGCGTTCTGCCAACGGCTTGAGGTATCCACCAAGGCGGGTAATGACGTCCGCGCCCTGAATGTACTTACCGGGTGATTGAATAATGCGATCCATTTCTATTCCTCCTGGATGACCGTGATGCCACCCCCCTGGGCAGCTCGCCGATCGGGTTACAGGTTTAGCGTTCCAAAGGCGTTATTCCAGTCCTGCTCAAACTTCTCAATAGCTGACTCTACCGCAGGGGTACCGAGCATTTGTTGCGCTACATCTAACGGAAGGGTGATCGCTTCGCAGCCTGCTAACAGGCAATCCAGCGCCTGGCGCGGCGTCTTAAAGCTGGCGGCCAGCACTTTGCTTTCCGGCGCATGCAGCTCCAGCAGGGACTGCAGCTCCTGGACCATGCGGATGCCGTCACCGCCCTGGGCGTCGACGCGGTTGACGTACGGCGCCACATATTTTGCCCCGGCCAGCGCGGCCAGCAGGCCCTGAGATGCGCTATATACCGCCGTACCCAGCGTGGGGATACCTTCTTTTTTCAACAGTTTGATAGCGGCAAGGCCTTCGGCGGTGACCGGGATTTTTACCACGATACCGGGGACGGCGTTACTCAGGCGTTTGGCTTCTTCCACCATGCCCTGCGCGTCGCGGCTCATGGTCTGGGCGAACAGAATACCTTCCGGACCGACGGCTTTTTGCAGGCGCGGAAGAACATCCCAAACCGGCGTTTTACCGGCTGCGATAATGCTCGGGTTGGTGGTCACGCCGGCCAGCGGGTAGATGCGCGCCAGGCGTTCAACTTCTGCTACGTTTGCGGTGTCCAGATAGAGTTCCATGATGCTTTCCTCAATGCTTAATTCGGTAGTGTCGTTGAGGAAAGAATACGGCTTTCACGCGGAGGGTCGCCAGATGACAAATTTGCCAAAAACTGGATAAATGTACGCATTGCGGTTAATGATGATTTAGATCACATTTATCCCGCCACCCGGATTAAAATGGGAAAATAAGAGCGCACAAAAGTCAGGTTTAACACACAAAAATCTAGTTTTTTAGCGAAGCCGTTTTTTCCGTCAGCTGGCTGTGATACTGACGGCGATACTCCGACGGCGAGCGCTCGGTGTTTTTGCGAAACAGGCGGCAGAAGTAGTTGCTGTCGGCGAAACCACAGGCGTGGGCGATATCTTTCACTTTCATATCGTGGCCTTTTAGCAGCATTCTGGCCTGCTCCAGACGGATGTGATTCAGGTATTCGTTAAAGCCCATTGGCCCGCATTTCTGGAACAGATGGGAAAGATAGTTTGGTGAGAGATAAAACGCCTGCGCCACCGACTCGCGGGTTAACGGGTCGGCAAAATGGGCATCAATATGTTTACGAATCGCTTCAAAAAGCGCCTGGCTGCGCGATGACGTTTGTACCTGGCTGCCCAGCAGATCGGCACAGTGGCTGAGCAGGCTGGTGACAATACAGCGGGCCGTATGCTGTTCCTGCGGCTGCATCTGCATTTCATTCAGCGCCTGCAGCAGAAACGATCCAACCCGGGGGCCGCGGCGAGGAACCTGCTGTTTATCCAGCACGTTAAGCGCGCTGCCGTCCCAGTGGCGTAGAACGAATTCCAGCTGCTGCTTACCAAATAAGACAGTTAACAGCGTGGAGGGCATCAGCCACTGCGGGTCATTCCATCCGCCTGCGGGGACGTACAGCACATCGTGCGGCGTCAGCTGCGCCTGGTCGGCCTTAATCGCCGGATCGCGAAGCTGCCCCGCAAGCATGATTTCGAGGCGCGGAAAATCGACGCTTAGCGCTTTCTCAGAAGCCGGTCTGGATTCTGTGGAAAAGTGGACTTTGCCGATTACCGCCGGGCCTTTAATAAAAGAATCAATGGCCTGATTAATGTCGCTATCCATTCTCTCTCCGCGTCGCGCGATCCCGTTTCATCATACCTAACAAACTGGCAGAGCGAAAAGCCGCGCGATTTTTCTGCGAAGAGAGTTGTAAGATTTGATTGATATGTTATATCGTAACATATTATTGCAAACCTAAACTCAGGAGAGAGTGATGACCCGAAAGATTTCCGCGCTTATGCTTGGTGTAAGCCTGGTCCTGGCGAGCAGTCAGGCGGTCGCCCACGGCCACCATAGCCATGGCCCGGCGCTGACCGAAGCGGAGCAGAAGGCGAGTGAAGGCATTTTTGCCGACCAGGACGTAAAGGACAGGGCGCTGAGCGACTGGGAGGGTATCTGGCAGTCGGTTAATCCCTATCTGCTGAACGGCGATTTAGATCCGGTACTGGAGCAGAAGGCCAAAAAAGCCGGTAAAAGCGTGGCGGAATATCGGGAGTATTATAAGAAGGGCTACGCTACCGATGTGGACCAGATTGGTATCGAAGATAACGTCATGGAGTTTCACGTCGGGAAAACCGTCAACGCCTGCCGGTACGCCTATTCCGGCTACAAAATTCTGACCTACGCATCCGGTAAAAAAGGCGTGCGCTACCTGTTCGAATGCCAGCAGGCGGATTCAAAAGCGCCGAAGTTTGTTCAGTTTAGCGATCACACCATCGCGCCGCGCAAGTCCCAACATTTCCATATCTTTACGGGCAATGAGTCCCAGGAAGCGCTGCTGAAAGAGATGGATAACTGGCCAACCTACTATCCTTATGCCCTGCATAAAGAGCAGATTGTCGACGAAATGCTGCATCACTAAAAAAAGCTCCGGTAAACGCGATGCTTACCGGAGCTATGGTTTTTAACCCGGCTCGCGCTACGCTTAGCCGGGCTACAGGTTTCTCAAGGCGAACTAGCCGGTGTTACGCATGCCTGCCGCAACGCCTGCGATGGTGACCATCAGCGCTTGTTCAACGCGCGGGTCCGGTTTTTCACCTTTCTCTTCCGCCAGACGTGAACGATGGAGCAGCTCGGCCTGGAGCACGTTCAGCGGGTCGGTATAGATATTACGTAGCTGGATGGACTCCGCGATCCACGGCAGGTCGGCCATCAGGTGGGAGTCGTTGGCGATTGCCAGCACCACGTTGATATCGGCGGACAGCAGTTCACGCAGCTCTTCGCCCAGCTTCCACAGTTCCGGTTTCACCAGACGCTGATCGTAATATTCCGCCAGCCACAGGTCGGCTTTTGAGTAGACCATCTCCAGCATGCCGAGGCGGGTAGAGAAGAACGGCCAGTCGCGGCACATGCTTTCCAGCTCGCTCTGCTTGCCGCCTTCAACGACTTTTTGCAGCGCGGCGCCGGCGCCCAGCCAGGCTGGCAGCATCAGGCGGTTTTGCGTCCACGCAAAGATCCACGGAATGGCGCGCAGCGACTCGACGCCGCCGGTCGGGCGACGTTTGGCCGGACGCGAGCCCAGCGGCAGTTTGCCCAGCTCCTGCTCCGGCGTCGCGGAACGGAAGTAAGGAACAAAATCTTTATTTTCACGCACGTAGCCGCGATACATCTCGCAGGAGACGTCGGACAGCTCGGCCATGATGTCGCGCCATTGCGCTTTTGGCTCCGGCGGCGGCAGCAGGTTGGCTTCCAGAATCGCGCTGGTGTAGAGCGACAGGCTGCTGATGGTGACTTCCGGCAGGCCGTATTTAAAGCGGATCATCTCGCCCTGTTCGGTAACGCGCAGGCCGCCTTTCAGGCTTCCCGGAGGCTGAGAGAGCAGGGCCGCGTGCGCCGGCGCGCCGCCGCGGCCGATAGAACCGCCGCGACCGTGGAACAGCGTCAGCTCAATGCCGGCTTTTTCACAGGTCTTAATTAACGCGTCCTGCGCCTGATACTGCGCCCAGGAGGCGGCCATCACGCCCGCATCTTTCGCCGAGTCGGAATAGCCGATCATGACCATCTGCTTGCCCTGGATAAAGCCGCGATACCAGTCGATATTCAGCAGCTGGGTCATAACGTCGTCGGCGTTATTCAGGTCGTCCAGCGTTTCGAACAGCGGGGCGACCGGCAGCGCGAAGCCGATGCCGGCCTCTTTCAACAGCAGATGCACGGCCAGGACGTCTGACGGCGTTTTCGCCATCGAAATCACGTAGGCCGCAATAGAGCCGCGCGGCGCTTCGGAGATGACTTTGCACGTCTCGAGCACTTCGCGCGTTTCTTCGCTTGGCTCCCACTGGCGCGGCAGCAGAGGACGCTTGGAGTTCAGTTCGCGGATCAGGAAGGCCTGTTTATCGGCTTCTGACCAGCTTTCATAGTCGCCGATGCCGAGATAGCGGGTCATTTCGCCCAGCGCTTCGGTGTGGCGGGTGCTTTCCTGACGGATATCGATACGCACCAGCGGTACGCCAAAGGCTTTTACGCGGCGCAGGGTATCGAGCAGCTCGCCGTTGGCGATAATGCCCATACCGCAGGCTTGTAGCGATTGGTAACAGGCGTAAAGCGGTTCCCACAGCTGCTCGTTTTGCGTGATAAGGCCCGCCGGTTTCGGCAGTTTTTGTCCTTTCAGGCGCGCTTCCAGCCAGGCCTGGGTCTCCATCAGCTGCGTGCGCAGTTTTTTCATCAGGTAACGATAGGGTTCCTGAGCGCCTTCCGCGCCTGCCAGCTCACGCAGCTCGTCGGTGCACTCAACCATCGACAGCTCGGAAATCAGCAGCTGGACATCTTTCAGGAACAGATCGGTTGCCTTCCAGCGGCTGAGCAGCAGGACGTGGCGGGTAATGTCGGCGGTCACGTTCGGGTTGCCGTCGCGGTCGCCGCCCATCCAGGACGTAAAGCGAACCGGAACAAAATCGACCGGCAACCGATAGTTCAGGTTATCTTCCAGCTGTTCATTCAGCTCGCGCAGGTAGTTCGGTACGCCTTCCCACAGGCTATTTTCGACAACCGCGAAGCCCCATTTGGCTTCATCCACCGGGGTAGGGCGATGCTTGCGGATTTCATCGGTGTGCCACGACTGGGCAATCAGCTGGCGCAGACGGCGCATGACCTGATGACGTTCATAGTCCGCAATGTCGTTGTTATCGAGCTGCTTCAGGCAGCTGTTGATCTCGCCCATCTTGTGGATCAGCGTACGACGCGTGATTTCGGTCGGGTGCGCGGTCAGCACCAGCTCCAGCGACAGGGATTCAACGGCTTGTTTAATAATCGTTTCGTTGAGATTGGGTTGCTCTTTGAGCTTTCTCAGGGTGCGGGCAATCACTTCCGGATTACTGGCCGCTTCGCCTTTTGGCGAAATGCTGTGGTATTGCTCAGCGGTATTCGCCAGGTTCAGAAACTGGCTAAAGGCGCGCGCCACCGGCAGCAGCTCGTCGTTGGACAAGTTTTGCAGCGTGGTGAGCAGCTCCTGGCGGTTGGCTTCATTGCCAGCGCGAGAAGATTTGGACAACTTACGGATAGTTTCGACACGATCAAGAATGTTTTCTCCCAGCGCATCCTTGATGGTGTCGCCCAGCACCTTACCGAGCATACTGACATTACTACGCAAAGCGGAATATTGTTCGTTCATGTTACCCCAGACACCCCATCTCATTTTATTTTGTTATATCCGGCGCTCGATAATTTGAGCAGTGGATAAGCAACCGTCTTTTATAAAGCCACGTAAAAACCCCCACGTCAATTGTTGCGAAATCGCTTCAGCAAACGAATAAATGGCGGCAATTTGCGAAATTTAACTCGGAGGTCGCTTGATAAGCGTTGCTTATGAAAATGTGATAATTGTCACCCTCTCGCGCCGATGAAATCGCACGAGAGAATGGGTATTTAATGCCAGCAAAAATGGTGAACCACCTGAGTGATGAGCTCGCGGGTCGGCTTAATAAAGCGCGTTTCCAGGTACTCATCCGGCTGGTGGGCCTGGTTGATAGAGCCCGGGCCTAACACCAGCGTTGGGCAGAGGGTCTGAATAAACGGCGCTTCGGTACAGTAGTTGACCACGTCGGTTTGCGCGCCGAGGAGTTTTTCGACGACCTCAACCAGCTTATGGTCCGGCGGGCATTCGTACCCGGGGATCGGCGGATGCAGTTCAGCAACGGTCAGGCGTCCAGGCCAGCGCTCGCTCACCGGTGCCAGCGCTTCGTTAAGGAGCCCGTTGAGATCGTTGAGCGTCATTCCGGGCAGCGGACGAATATCCATATGCAGTTCGCAGCAGGCGCAAATGCGGTTGGAGGCATCGCCGCCGTGAATTGCCCCGAGGTTAAGTGTGGGATACGGGACGGTAAAGGCGGCATAGTGATAACGCTCTTTTAAGTCGTCGCGCAGCTGCATGATGCGGCCAATGGCGTCGTGCATCAGTTCAATCGCGTTGACGCCGCGTGCCGGGTCGCTGGAGTGGCCCGACTGCCCCTGAATGCGAACCGCGTTGGACATGTGGCCTTTGTGCGCGCGTATCGGCTGCAGCGACGTGGGCTCGCCGATAATGGCGCAGTCCGGTCGCAGCTGGGTCGTCTCGGCGAAGTAGCGGGCACCGGCCATGCTGGTCTCTTCATCGGCCGTCGCCAGAATATAGAGCGGCTTTTTCAGCTGAGTGACGTCAACGTCGCGCAGGGCGTCGAGAATAAAAGCGAAGAAGCCTTTCATATCCGCGGTGCCGAGACCGTACAGCTTATTGTCGTGCTCGGTCAGGGTAAAAGGGTCGCGGGTCCAGCGGCCATCATCAAACGGGACGGTATCGGTGTGCCCGGCAAGCAGCAGGCCGCCAGCGCCGTGGCCGCTGCTGGCCAGCAGGTTGAATTTATTACGCGTGTCCGGCACTGGCTGAACTTCAACATTAAAGCCGATATCGCGGAACCAGCCTGCCAGTAAATTGATTAAAGACTCATTGCTTTGATCCAGCGCCTCTTCGGTTGCGCTGATGGAAGGTGTGGCGATCAGCGCGCGGTAAATCTCGATAAAGGGCGGTAATTTGTTTTTCATTGTTGACACACCTCGGGTCGTGATAGTATCAATATTCATGCATTATTTGTGAATAAAAATACATTATCGTTGAGCGTAAGAAAACCCATCGAATGTAAGGATGATGCTCTTACGGCTCAACAGGGTGGGGAAGGCAACGGTCTTCCAGGGCAAATATACGTAAGCAAGAAGGTGAAGAGCCCCAATGTTGAACACGCTGATTGTGGGCGCCAGCGGTTATGCCGGCGCAGAGCTAGTGGCCTATGTAAATCGCCATCCTCATATGACCATAACCGCATTGACGGTCTCCGCGCAAAGCAATGATGCGGGAAAATTAGTTTCCGATTTGCATCCGCAGCTGAAAGGCATTGTCGATCTGCCGCTGCAGCCGATGTCCGATATCAGCGAGTTTAGCGCCGGAGTCGATGTCGTTTTTCTGGCTACCGCGCACGAGGTAAGCCATGACCTGGCGCCGCAGTTTCTCGCCGCTGGCTGCGTCGTGTTCGATCTTTCCGGGGCGTTCCGCGTTAATGACGGCGCCTTCTATGAAAAATATTACGGTTTCACTCATCAGCACCCTGAACTGCTGGAGCAGGCGGTTTACGGCCTGGCCGAGTGGAGCGTCGAAAAGCTAAAAGAAGCCAATCTGATCGCCGTACCGGGCTGCTACCCGACGGCGGCTCAGCTATCGTTAAAACCGCTGATCGACGCGGGGCTGCTGGATCTTAACCAGTGGCCGGTGATCAACGCGACCAGCGGAGTCAGCGGCGCCGGGCGTAAAGCCTCTATTGGCAATAGCTTCTGCGAAGTCAGCCTGCAACCCTACGGCGTTTTCAACCACCGTCATCACCCGGAAATTTCAACCCACCTGGGCGCGGACGTTATTTTTACTCCGCATCTGGGCAATTTTAAGCGCGGGATTCTGGAAACCATTACCTGCCGTCTGAAGCCTGGCGTGAGCAAAGAGCAGGTGGCGGCGGTATTCCAGCAGGCCTATGCGGATAAGCCGCTGGTACGTTTATACGATAAAGGTGTCCCTGCATTGAAAAATGTCGTGGGTCTGCCATTCTGTGATATCGGTTTTGCGGTTCAGGATGAACATATCATCGTGGTGGCGGCGGAAGATAACCTGCTGAAAGGCGCGGCCGCGCAGGCCGTGCAGTGCGCAAATATTCGTTTCGGCTTCGCTGAGACGCAGTCTCTTATTTAAGGTGTGATGATGAATCCTTTAATTATCAAACTTGGCGGCGTCCTGCTGGACAGCGAAGAAGCGCTTGAGCGCCTGTTTACGGCACTGGTGAACTACCGCGAATCCCATCAGCGCCCGCTGATTATTGTGCACGGCGGCGGCTGCGTGGTGGATGAACTCATGAAGCAGCTCAACCTGCCGGTGAACAAGAAAAACGGTCTGCGGGTCACGCCGGCGGATCAGATCGACATTATTACCGGCGCGCTGGCGGGAACCGCCAACAAAACGCTGCTGGCGTGGGCGAAGAAGCACGGCCTGGCTGCCGTTGGGCTATTCCTCGGCGATGGCGATAGCGTCAAAGTGACGCAGCTTGATGAAGAGCTGGGTCATGTCGGATTCGCTCAGCCAGGTTCTCCGGCGCTGATTAACACGCTGCTGGCGGGCGGTTATATGCCGGTCGTTAGCTCCATCGGCGTCACCGATGAAGGCGAGTTGATGAACGTTAACGCCGACCAGGCGGCGACCGCGCTGGCGGCAACGCTCGGCGCAGACCTGATTCTGCTGTCTGACGTAAGCGGCATTCTTGATGGCAAAGGGCAGCGCATCGCGGAAATGACCGCCGAGAAGGCTGAACAGCTGATCGAGCAGGGCATTATCACCGACGGCATGATCGTCAAAGTGAATGCGGCCCTGGACGCGGCGCGGACATTAGGCCGTCCGGTCGATATCGCCTCCTGGCGCCACGCGGAGCAGCTCCCTGCGCTGTTTAACGGCACGCCGATCGGCACGCGTATACTGGCATAATCAATTTATCATTTTGTCGGCCCGGTAAGCGTAGCGTCGCCGGGTAATAAAATTCAAAGATATTAAGGAAGCATGTTATGGCACTTTGGGGTGGGCGTTTTACTCAGGCAGCGGATCAGCGGTTCAAACAGTTCAACGACTCTTTGCGCTTTGACTATCGCCTGGCGGAGCAGGATATCGTTGGCTCTGTTGCCTGGTCCAAAGCGCTGGTGACGGTGGGCGTACTGTCCGCCGATGAGCAGCTACAGCTGGAAGAGGCGCTGAACGTTCTGCTGGAAGACGTGCGGGCTAACCCGCAGCAGATCCTTGAAAGCGATGCGGAAGATATTCATAGCTGGGTGGAAGGTAAGCTAATCGACAAGGTCGGCCAACTGGGCAAAAAGCTGCACACCGGACGTAGCCGTAATGACCAGGTGGCGACCGACCTGAAGCTGTGGTGCAAAGATACCGTGATGGAACTGCTGTCGGCGAATCGTCAGCTACAAAGCGCGCTGGTTGAGACGGCGGAGAATAATCAGGACGCCGTTATGCCGGGCTATACCCACCTGCAGCGCGCGCAGCCGGTGACGTTTGCCCACTGGTGTCTGGCCTATGTCGAAATGCTGGCGCGTGATGAAAGCCGCCTGCAGGATGCGCTTAAACGTCTGGACGTCAGCCCGCTGGGCTGCGGAGCGCTAGCGGGTACCGCCTATGAAATCGATCGTGAACAGCTTGCCGGCTGGCTGGGCTTCGCATCGGCGACCCGCAATAGTCTGGACAGCGTGTCCGATCGCGATCACGTACTGGAACTGCTGTCCGATGCCTCAATCGGTATGGTCCACCTGTCGCGTTTTGCTGAAGATCTGATCTTCTTCAATACCGGCGAAGCGGGCTTTGTTGAGCTTTCTGACCGCGTGACTTCTGGCTCATCCCTGATGCCGCAGAAGAAAAACCCGGATGCGCTGGAGCTGATCCGCGGTAAATGCGGCCGCGTGCAGGGTGCGCTGACCGGCATGATGATGACCCTCAAAGGGCTACCGCTGGCCTACAACAAAGATATGCAGGAAGATAAAGAAGGCCTGTTTGACGCGCTTGATACCTGGCTCGACTGCCTGCATATGGCGGCACTGGTGCTCGACGGTATTCAGGTAAAACGCCCGCGTTGTGAAGAAGCCGCGCAGCAGGGTTACGCCAACGCCACCGAACTGGCGGATTACCTGGTTGCCAAAGGCGTACCGTTCCGTGAAGCGCACCATATTGTCGGTGAAGCGGTAGTGGAAGCCATTGCCCAGGGCAAGCCGCTGGAGGATCTGCCGCTGGCCGATTTGCAGAAATTTAGCCCCGTGATTGCGGATGACGTCTATCCGATTCTGGCGCTGCAGTCGTGTCTGGATAAGCGTGCGGCTAAAGGTGGCGTTTCTCCTCAGCAGGTGGCTCAGGCGATTGCCGACGCTAAACAGCGTCTGGTGTGATCCGCCTGCGGGGCTGCTTTTAAGGCGGTAAATAAACGAAGCTCGGGTAACTCCGGGCTTTTTTATGCAAAAAAAAGCGGACACAAGGTCCGCAAAAGTTCACGTTGGCTTTAGTTATCCGGGTAGAGAGGTGATGAGGAAGCTCAATGATTTTCTGAACTTTTCCTCATTTATGGGTTTATTATTGAACAGAAACCTTGATAGGGATAATCGTTCGTTGCTATTCTATCTATCGCCATGGACTATCGTGGCGATGGAGGATGAATAATGAATATTCGCGATCTTGAATATCTGGTAGCGCTAGCCGAACACCGCCACTTCCGCCGTGCGGCGGATTCTTGCCACGTCAGCCAACCGACGCTCAGCGGGCAAATCCGTAAGCTGGAGGATGAACTCGGCGTGATGTTGCTGGAGCGCACCAGCCGTAAGGTTCTGTTCACCCAGGCAGGGCTGCTGCTGGTGGATCAGGCGCGTACCGTGCTACGAGAAGTCAAAGTGCTTAAGGAAATGGCGAGCCAGCAGGGAGAGACCATGTCCGGGCCGCTGCATATTGGACTGATCCCGACGATTGGCCCTTATCTGTTGCCGTTGATTATCCCGATGCTGCACCAGACCTTTCCCAAGCTGGAAATGTATCTGCATGAAGCACAAACCCATCAGCTTTTAGCGCAGCTTGATAGCGGTAAGCTCGACTGCGCGATTCTGGCGCTGGTCAAAGAGAGCGAAGCGTTTATTGAGGTACCGCTGTTTGATGAGCCCATGATGCTGGCTATCTACGAAGATCACCCGTGGGCGAACCGCGAGTGCGTGCCGATGTCGGACCTGGCCGGTGAAAAGCTGCTGATGCTGGAAGATGGGCACTGCCTGCGCGATCAGGCGATGGGCTTTTGCTTTGAAGCGGGCGCCGATGAAGATACCCATTTCCGGGCGACGAGCCTCGAAACGCTGCGTAACATGGTGGCTGCCGGTAGCGGCATCACGCTGTTGCCAGCCCTGGCCGTACCGCAGGAGAGAAAGCGCGATGGCGTGGTCTATGTGCCCTGCATCAAGCCGGAGCCGAGACGTACCGTGGGGCTGGTTTATCGCCCGGGTTCGCCGCTGCGTAGCCGCTATGAACATCTGGCGGAGGCCATCCGCGGTAAGATGGATGGCCATTTCGACGCCGCGTTAAAACAGGCGGTTTAAGCCATTTAACGCCGCGACCCGATAGGCTTCCGCCATCGTCGGATAGTTAAAGGTGGTGTTAACGAAGTACTCAATGGTGTTACCACCGCCTTTCTGCTCCATTATCGCCTGGCCGATGTGAATAATTTCGGCCGCGCGCTCGCCAAAGCAGTGAATCCCGAGGATCTCTTTCGTTTCGCGATGAAAGAGGATCTTCAGCGTACCGACGCTCATGCCGACGATCTGCGCCCGGGCCAGATGTTTGAACTGCGCGCGGCCCACCTCGTAAGGCACCTTCATTGCCGTCAGCTGCTGCTCGGTTTTACCGACGGAGCTGATTTCCGGAATGGTGTAAATCCCGGTAGGGATATCCTCAATCAGGTGCGCCGATGCCTCGCCTTTCACCAGCGCCTGGGCAGCGATGCGGCCCTGGTCGTAGGCGGCGGAGGCCAGGCTTGGATAGCCAATCACATCGCCGACGGCATAAATATGCGGCAGGGCGGTTTGATACATGCTGTTGACCTTCAGCTGGCCGCGGCTGTCGGTTTGCAGACCGATATTTTCCAGCGCCAGTGAGTCGGTGTTCCCGGTGCGGCCGTTAGCGTACAGCAGGCAGTCCGCTTTGAGCTTTTTGCCGGATTTCAGATGCATGATGACGCCGTCATCAACGCCCTCAATCTTTTCGTACTCTTCATTGTGGCGAATGACCACGCCGCTGTTCCAGAAGTGATAGGAGAGCGAGTCAGACATCTCCTGATCGAGGAACGCCAGCAGACGATCGCGGGTGTTGATCAGATCCACTTTGACTTCCATTCCCCGGAAGATCGACGCATATTCGCAGCCGATCACCCCGGCACCGTAGATGATCACATGGCGCGGTTCGTGATGCAGGCTGAGAATTGAGTCGCTGTCATAAATGCGCGGATGATGGAAGTCGACGTCTGCCGGATGGTACGGGCGTGAACCACAGGCAATCACGAACTTTTCCGCCGTCACCGTTTCCACGGTACCGTCGTGGCACTCCAGCGCGATAGTGTGTTCATCAACAAAATGGGCATTGCCCTGCAGGATTTCGCAGTGGTTACGCTCATAGAAACCCTGACGCATATGGGTTTGCTGGTTAATGACGCTGTCGGCATGATTCAGGATGTCGGCGAAGGAAGAACGAAGAAGACGGGAATGGTCGCTGTAGAGGGGATTTTGGTTAAACTCGATAATACGGCTGACGGCATGGCGGAGGGCTTTTGACGGGATGGTACCCCAGTGGGTACAACCGCCGCCGACGTTATGGTAGCGCTCAATGACGGCAACGCGTGCTCCCTGTTTCACCAGCCCCATGGCGGCACCTTCTCCGCCAGGACCGGAACCAATCACAATTGCATCATAATCCCAAGAGTGTGACATGGCATTACTCACCTGTTTTATACATAAAATAAACACGATGATAACATTCGCCGCGCTTTAACCCAATTATCGTTGTGCTTTTTTGCGGCATAAAAGCAGAAACAGCTCGTAAACAATCATTCACAATCCAGTGTAAACCGATTAGTTCTAATCTCTGGTATAGTGCCGGAAGGGCTTATGGAAGGATTCAGACAACGTGATGGGCGTAAGAGCGCAACAAAAAGAAAAAACCCGGCGTTCGCTGGTGGAAGCGGCATTCAGTCAGCTGAGTGCTGAGCGCAGTTTTGCCAGCTTGAGCCTGCGCGAAGTGGCGCGGGAAGCGGGGATCGCCCCGACGTCCTTCTATCGTCATTTTCGCGACGTCGATGAGCTGGGTCTGACCATGGTGGATGAAAGCGGGCTCATGCTGCGCCAGCTGATGCGCCAGGCGCGCCAGCGTATCGCTAAAGGCGGCAGCGTCATTCGCACCTCTGTTTCCACCTTTATGGAATTCATTGGCAACAACCCGAACGCCTTCCGCCTGCTGCTGCGGGAACGCTCCGGTACCTCCGCGGCGTTTCGTGCCGCCGTGGCGCGTGAAATTCAGCATTTTATCGCGGAACTTGCCGACTATTTAGAAATCGAAAACCATATGCCGCGCGCCTTTACCGAAGCGCAGGCTGAAGCTATGGTCACCATCGTATTTAGCGCTGGCGCCGAGGCTCTCGATGTGGGCCCGGAGCAGCGTCGACAGCTGGAAGAACGCCTGGTGCTGCAGCTCAGAATGATCTCGAAAGGCGCGTATTACTGGTATCGCCGTGAACAAGAAAAAATATCAAATCATTCCGAATAACGTGAAGGACGAGCAATGAAACACTCAGTACAAGATAGAGGTACGCTGCTGCTGGCGCTGATCGCAGGTTTATCCATTAATGGTACCTTCGCCGCGCTGTTCAGCTCCATTGTCCCTTTTTCCATCTTCCCCATTTTGTCGTTGGTGCTGACGGTTTACTGCCTGCATCAGCGCTATCAGAATCGTAGTATGCCCGTGGGTTTGCCGGGGCTCGCCGCTGCCTGTTTTATTCTCGGGGTGCTGGTTTACAGTACCGTCGTGCGCGCGGAATATCCGGACATCGGCTCTAATTTCTTCCCGGCGGTTCTGTCGGTGATTATGGTGTTCTGGATTGGCTACAGGTTACGCAACCGCAAGAACGCGGTCGCTGAATAATCTCTCACCCGGCAGCAGCGCTGTTGCCGGGTTTTCTCGCGCAGCTTTACTTCTTCGTTAGCAGCACGCCGCATTCCATATGATGGGTATAGGGGAACTGGTCGAATAGCGCCAGGCGCGCGATCTCGTGGGTCTCACTGAGCGTTTCCAGGTTCTGGCATAGGGTCTCCGGATTGCAGGAGATATAGAGAATACGCGGATACGCCTGCACCATTTTCTCCGTTTCGCTATCCAGCCCGCTGCGCGGCGGATCGACGAAAATCGTCTCGCACTGATAGCTCTTCAGGTCGATTCCCTGCAGGCGGTTAAACTCCCGCACGCCGTTCATCGCCTGGGTAAACTCTTCCGCCGACATGCGGATAATCTGCACGTTATCAATGTGGTTCGCTGCAATATTGTATTGCGCCGCCGCGACGGACGGTTTGGCGATTTCCGTTGCCAGCACGCGTTCGAAATTACGCGCCAGCGCCAGCGAAAAGTTGCCGTTGCCGCAGTACAGCTCAAGCAGGTCGCCGGTTGCGCCTTTAGTGGCGTCGATAGCCCACTCCAGCATCTGAATGTTCATCGCCGCATTTGGCTGGGTGAAGCTATTCTCAACCTGACGATAGATCATTTCACGCCCGCCAACCGGCAAGCGTTCATCGATATAATCTTGATCCAGCTCGATTTTAGTTTTCGTGGCGCGGCCAATCAGGTGCACATTCAGATTTTGCGCCCGCAGCGCATCGCGCAAGCGCGCCGCCTGCTGACGCCATTCATCGTCGAGCTTTTTATGATACAGCAGCGATATCACGGCCTGGTTACTCAGGGTGGTGAGATAATCCACCTGAAACAGTTTGTGGCGCAGTACCGGGTTATCGCGTACGCCCTCAATCACCGCGGCCATCAGCTGATTAATCAGCTCGCTGGCGGCCGGGAAAGTCTCGACGCGGATCCGGGATTTGGTCTGCTGGTCGAACATAATGTGGTACAGATCGTCGCCATCGTGCCACAGGCGAAACTCTGCGCGCATGCGGTAGTGGCTGACCGGCGAACGAAACACTTCCGGAACCGGGGCGCTAAAAGGCGCCATCATTTTCTGCAAACGGACGACTTTTTCTGCCAGCTGCGCTTCATATTGTTCGGTAGGAAGGTGTTCGGGGGTCATGATGCATCCTGAATAAAATAAGTACGCGGGGATTGTAGGGAAAGCGCCGGGGATGTCCAGCCCTGATGATATAAGGAAATATAACGGTAGAAGTCTGGACATCTATATGTTTCTGATTATAGCATCGTGCTACCGGTCCTATGAGTTAATAGGGAATCCAGTGTAAATCTGGAGCTGACGCGCAGCGGTAAGGAAAAGTGGGATGAGCGCATTATGCAGACACTGCGGCTATTTAGCGGGAAGTCCTCGTCCATTAAACACTCCAAGCCCGAAGACCTGCCGGAATACGTCGCATTTGGTTTCTATCATCGCGTGCTACTGATAGAGCCGGCGGCATCCTTTGTTTATTACGGATGCTTTAAAAATGATTAAAAAAGCTTCGCTGATGACGGCGCTCTCCGTCACGGCATTTTCCGGCTGGGCGCAGGATAGCAATTCAGATACGTTAGTGGTCACAGCAAACCGTTTTCAACAGCCGGTCAATACGGTTCTTGCGCCGACCGATGTGGTTACCCGGGAAGATATCGATCGCTGGCAGGCGAAAGATTTAAACGATGTGATGCGCCGATTGCCTGGCGTGGACGTCGCGCAAAATGGTGGCATGGGTCAATCCTCCTCTCTGTTTATCCGTGGTACTGAAGCCAAACAAGTTCTGGTGCTGGTTGACGGCGTTCCCATGGCCCGACCGGGTATTACAAATAACCCCGATCTGAACCAGATCCCTTTGTCGCTGGTGCAGCGCGTCGAATATATCCGCGGCCCGCGTTCAGCGATTTATGGTTCCGGGGCAATGGGCGGCGTGATTAACGTCATTACGCATTCCGATAAAGAACAATCCAAAATTACCGCTGGGGTAGGATCGAAAGGCTACCAACAATATGACGGTACCCTGCGCCATCGCTTTGGCGATACGGTGGCGACGGTTGCGGGTTCTTATGAGGGTAATAAAGGCTTTAACGTTCAGCCCGATTCAACCTGGGATCACGACGGCGATCGCGACGGTTTTCGTAATAAAACGTTTTGGGGCAGCCTCGAGCATAAATTTAACGAGAATGTTGACGGTTTCTTCCGCGGACACAGCTACACCAACAACTCTGATTACGATCTGGGAAGCCCGCCGTATAGCCCGGCCTACAGCGCCGATGAAAGCCAGCTCTATAACCAGAGCTGGGATGCGGGGCTGAACTTTAATTCCGGAATTTATTCCTCCCAGCTCATCGCCAGCTATCAGAAGATAAAGGACTACAACTACAGCAGTATTTATGGCCGTTATAATGATGGGACGACGCTCGACAGGATGACGCAGCGTAACCTGCAGTGGGGCAATAACGTTATTGTCGGTCATGGCTCTGTCAGCGCAGGGGTGGACTGGCAGCAGCAGCGGTTAACTTCATCAGACACGGCGATGTCGGATACCTACAAACGTGACAATACGGGACTGTACCTGACGGGCCAGCAGCAAGTTGGCGACGTGACCCTCGAAGCGTCCGGACGTGAAGACCACGATGAGCAGTTTGGCTGGCACGGTACCTGGCAGACTACCGCAGGCTGGGAGTTTGTCGAAAATTATCGCCTGACTCTCGGCTACGGTACCGGCTTCCTCGCGCCTTCTTTAGGGCAACAGTTTGGCTCCACTCGATTTGGTATCAACGCGAATCCTAATCTGAAACCTGAAGAGTCGAAACAGTGGGAAGCTGGGCTGGAAGGGCTCACCGGTCCCGTGGACTGGCGCTTGTCCGCGTACCATTACAAAATTACTAACCTGATTACCTATTATTCCGATCCTGTTACCTATGACGGGGAGTACGACAATATCAATGCCGCGACGATTAAAGGCGTGGAATGGACGGGAAGTATCGATACCGGTATTTTCAGCCATCGCGTAACGTTGCAGTATGTCGATCCGCGTAACGATGATAACGGTGAAGTGCTGGCTCGACGTTCTAAACGACAGGCAAAGTATCAGCTGGACTGGTCCATGTTTGATGTCGATATGGATGTGTCCTGGCAGTATTATGGGAAGCGTTACGATAACAACACCTCCCAGTACAACAATACGCAAAGAATTTTGCCGAGCTACAGCACGGTAGACGTTTCTGCATCGTATCCGATCACCGATCGCCTGACAGTTCGTGGTAAAATAACTAACCTGTTCGATAAAGATTACGAGACAGCTTATGGCTACCAAACTGCAGGACGAGAATACTACTTGTCTGGCAGCTACACCTTCTGATCCACGTCCCACCGTGCTGGTGTTTGATTCCGGCGTCGGTGGGCTGTCGGTTTACAATGAGATTCGGCAGCTTCTGCCGAATCTGCATTATATCTACGCTTTCGACAACGTTGCTTTCCCCTACGGCGAGAAGAGTGAAGAGTTTATTGTTGAACGCGTCCTGGAGATTGTGACTGCGGTTCAGCAGCGTTACCCTCTGGCGCTGGCCGTTATTGCCTGTAACACCGCAAGTACCGTTTCCCTCCCCGCCTTACGCGATAAATTCGCCTTTCCGGTTGTCGGCGTCGTTCCGGCGATAAAACCGGCGGCCCGCTTAACGGCGAATGGCGTTGTTGGCCTGCTGGCGACGCGCGGAACGGTAAAACGCCCTTATACGCGCGAACTGATCTCCCGTTTTGCGAATGAATGCAAAATCGAAATGCTGGGGTCGGCAGAGCTGGTAGAACTGGCAGAGGCCAAACTGCACGGTGAACCGGTCCCGCTGGATGAACTGCGGCGTATCCTGCGTCCCTGGCTACGAATGCAGGAACCACCTGATACGGTTGTGCTGGGGTGTACGCATTTCCCTCTAATACAAGAAGAGCTGCAGCAGGTTCTGCCGGAAGGGACGAGAATGATCGACTCCGGAGCGGCGATTGCGCGTCGCACCGCCTGGCTATTAGAGCACGAAGCACCTGACGCAAAATCGAGTGATGCCAATATTGCGTACTGTATGGCGCTGACGCCTGAAACTGAGCAGCTTTTGAGCGTTTTGCGGCGCTATGGCTTCGAGTCGCTGGAAAAACTGGCGCTTTCATAGCGTTTTGCACAAAAAAGAGACGGTTGAAAGATTTTTTGAAAACAGGGCTTGTCAACGTCTCAGAACTCCCTATAATGCGCCTCCACTGACACGGAACAACGGCTTACAGCCCGCCGGG